>CAZQJU010000158.1:0-6619 GCA_964593185.1 uncultured Roseivirgaceae bacterium | reverse complement strand
GCCCTCCTACTTTAAACGTTGCACCTCGAACAGGGTACCCGAGGTACCTCTCGTACGCTCTGTTCAATAGATTCGTTGTCAAAACGAATGCAGAGAGTCGTTTAGTGATGCGATAATCCACTGTAAAACCTAGGTCTATGATAGGGTCAAGATCTTCAATTCCAAAACCAACTGTGGTTGGCGCTCTCAACCCTCCCAAAGCGGTCAGTTGGGTCGAAAAAATCACTTTTTCCTGCAAGGTATGACTCGAGTTTACACTGAATTGATAGCGAGGTAGGTGCCATGGGCGGTCTAGATTGTCCAGATCAAACGAGTTAAAGACGATCGTGGCACTGTACATCGCATTCGTCGATGGTGAGTACTTTAATGTAGATGATAGTGTGACCTGATTTACATTACCTCTATCGTACACAATCGTGTATCTTGACGAATCTGTATCGGAAGGAACAAAAAATGGTAGATCCTTCAGGCTGCTGAACGATAAATCCACTTCAAACAGCAAGTCTTTTAGCAGTAATCCGTGCAAACCTCCCCCAAATGAAATGTTTGTTTCTTGATTCAAGATCTGCAAGGAATCATCAAGAAATTCCAGTTCGTTTAGCAGTGCATCTAAACTTTGCCAGGTCATTCCACCTCTTAAATGTCCAACCAGGCTCCAGTTGTCATCCAATTGATAGGTACCAATCAGATCCGGGTAGACGCCTACGTTACTTAAGGTGTCCGCGTTGCTGGAAGCAAGCTGCAGCCCTCCTTTGATCGTGTATCTATCTCCACTGTAACCGACCCAAGGTGTAGCCTGAAGCAGTGATCGATTGTATTCCACTCCGCCAGTGTACCTTGAAGCAGACGTTTGAAACTTTAAACCTGCGTCCAGCCCCTTATTCATCTTCAAAACAAACGCACCGTCCACTGATGCGGCATTTTCACTGTTTAGTGTAGGCTGACCTCGTTGTTTCTGGGCTGTTCTGCCAATCATTGGTGTTACCTCATAACTAAGGCTTCCTGATGCTCCCTGGATGCGGGTGCCCAGGTCAAAGGAAGAAAGGTTCACTCTATCTAACTCCTCAAGGGTATTGAATCCGGGATTTTGACGGTCAGTGTTTCCGTAAAACCTAAAACTTCGATTGCTGTAGTTTAGAAACGGGGCGATCGTCATCTTGTCTGATTTACGTGTGCCGGACAGGTTGATCGCTCCAATGGAGTTGCCACTGCTCGACCCATTTACAGGACCTGAGGAGTAACGCTCATACATGAAGGTATTTCGGAGATCGAATGAACCTAATCGCTCAAAGATCCCGACCCTTGCCAGCGGTGAACCATAATTGCCATAACCCAGGCTTGCATAGTTTTGATAGGATGCTACAGTTGTTGTCTGTGGTACTGGCACCAAAGGGATATCTGAAACATAGGATGGCCATTCCAAAGCAGGCTCTTTGGCACTCATGTTAATATCCAAGGGAGCAGTGTCCAATCCAAGAAGGTCCCCTCTTTGGTACAGTTTTGTTGCTTTGGGTAAGGTAATCTTTCGATCCTTTTGGATGATGATTTCACCAGAAACCACCTCTCCTTGTGTGGAGGTAGAATCAGATTGAGCCATCATCCATACGGGGATTATACCAAGCACTATGATGCACCAGAACTTATTCATCGTTTTTAACCTTTACTGAATCTGTAGCAAGATCCTGCTCGATTGTTTCAAGCCTTGTCATTGCGTTGTTGACGGTATTCTGATCCTGACTGTGTTGTACGATGGAGCGCAAAGTGGCCTTTGCCTGAAATAGTTCATCTTTTGCAATGTAGTTTTCTGCTATCAGCAAATAGGCCTTCTCTACCCACAAGGTGTACGTTCCGAAAGTTGAGGTAAGCCCAAACAATTTTTCTAGTGAAATATCGTAACTGCCTATGTCATATGCGAGGCGTGCATCCAGATATGCAGCTTCAACTGCAACCAGATCCGTTCCTTCGGCCAACTGGCTTAAAAGGGCTTCACCTTCTGTCGTCCTTTCCAGCGCTAAAAAGCACTTTGCTTTTAGGAGGTTTGCTTGTGGCTCAGCAAAAATGGGTTTCCACTCTGAACCCAGAATCATATCGGCGTACACAATGGTTTCCAGATAATTGTCCTTTGCGTACCATGTGAGCATCAAGCCATTCTTCGCATTGAAGTTGTCCTTCGGTGTTAGATTGAGCTCCAGTAATTGCTTATAGCTTTCAATAGCTTGGTCAAAGTCGCCCAGGTCATGGTTGATTGAACCGAGCCGGAACAAGACTCTTCCGGTGAAATCGGTCCTCAGAAAACGCTGATTCCTAAAAACATCCCGAGCCGCCGAAAGACTGTCAATTCTGAAGTATGCATCACCTAAATAGTAGCTCGCCTCAGGTCCATAATTGCTTTTAGGATACGCTTGCACAAACGAGGTGATACTGCGAATTGCTCTTCCGTATTCCTGGCCAAAATAAGCGGACTTTGCTGTTTCAAATTCCACTGTTTCCAAACTGCGGTCGTCCGGATTTGCTTCTCTGTAAGCCCGAATGGTTTCCTCCAGGTTTTCAATTGCAATGCCTTTTTGTTGCAGATCCTGGAGTCCAAGGATTGCGCTGAGCGCCTCTTCTTTTCGAAGAAAATTTGCAATAACATAGTCAAAATCGCTTTTGGCAGCTTCATAACTTCCCCTATTGCTGCTGGAAAGCCCTCTATTCAAATACGCCTTTGGAAGGTATGGTGAGTCACTCATTCCCTCAATAAGTTGGCTGAATCGGGTCACGGAAAGCTCAAAATCAGCGTTCTCGAATGCGATTAAACCTTGATAAAAAAGCGCATCATCCTCAAAGCTCGAAGGGTTTGAGATCTCGCTTAGAAACTGCAAAGCACCTGCATAGTCACTTTGATTTCTGGCAATCATACCTTGTTGGAAAACAACATAATCCGATTGCTCCAATCTTCTGTAGAGCCGACTAGCTTCTTCGTAGGATTTTGTTGCATAGAGACAGTCTGCAAGCCGCAATCTCGCATCTTGCTTAATGTCCCATTTTTCAGCTTCTATCGCACCTCGAAAAAAGGGAATGGCTTCACTATACTGTTGTTGATTAAAGTAGGCATACCCTAAACCGTAGTTTGCTTGTGGATTTTTGGGGTTCATGCGGTTGTAAGAGTTGATGGCATTGCTAAACCGTTCTTTTCGGAGGTAGATTTCTCCCAGGTAAAAGTGACTTGAATTTGCAACGGTTGAGGAGATTGGAAAGCGTAGTGACTTTTCAAAACCAACACCTGCCTGCTCAAAATTGCCATCGTTGAAATCCAGTACGGCCTTTTGAAAAGTGACTTTCTGATAGACTTCTTGCTGTATGGAATTGTCAAAGCTACTTGCTTCGAGAAGCAGTATAGCTTTGTTGAAATCGGAGGTTTTAAGGTAAGACTGAGCAAGCAGATCGTTAATATCAGTCAGCCAAACTCCTTGAGGAAACGCTTCTTGGTAGTCCTGAGCATAACTGATCGCAGCAGAAAAACGACCAAGTTTGGCATTGAGCTTTGCAGCTTGATAAATGGATTCTTCCTGTAATGCTGCATCATCAGATGAAGATGCTTCGATATACGCAGCTAACGCACTTTCCGGATCATTCCTTCGTACATGGAGTCTCCCCAGTTGGAAGGCACTCAATTTTGCAAAAGGTCCAGAACTGGTACCAGCTTCTGTTAAGTATTCTAGTGCTTTGGCCTCATTTCCAGTCTTAAATTTTGCCACACCTGCCTGATAGTACAGCGCTGAGGATGGCCTCCCTGGATACGCCTGAATAGCCTTCTCAAAGTAGGTATCGGCCTTTGCTAGATTACCTTTCTTTGCAAAAGCCTCTCCTAGTAATTGATAGAACCCGGCATTGGTTTTAGATACTGCAGCTGATAGATCATTCTCTGCTAAACGAATGACCTCATCGTAATTGCTACGCTCCATGTTGATCTTGGCAGCATAGTAGTTAGCGGGAACACCAAAATACTTATGACTAGTTAGCGCTTTAAACCCCGTAATTGCGTCATCAAACTCAGCCAATTGATAACTGATATATGCCTGATAGTACGTGAGTTCTGATTTATTACCGTACGCATTTGCATGCGCAGCTGCAAAGGCTCTTTTTGCTTGCTTGAATCTCCTGTTCTGGGTCAATAGCAGTCCGTTCATGAAGTGGTAAGAAGCTTGATCTACTTTCCGTAATTGGGAAGCTTTTACTTTGGAGAGGTACCTGCTCCATTCCGCGGAGTCACCAGCATTAAAAGCCTGGGTAGCATAGTGAAAACTTGCTTCACCATTCAGCGGATGGTCAGGGTGCTGATGTATCCACTTTTTGATTTCCGGATTGTTTACGTCTTGAAACTTAGCAGCACTGAGATAGAAAACGATCTCCTCTGAAGCATCTTGCTCTGGTAGTTGCTCCAAAACCTTAATCGCCTCTCCATAAAGTTCTTTCTTATAGAGATCGTAGTAGCTTAATTTCCGAGTTTGCTTATCCGTCAGTGAGCTTTGACCAAAGCTTACGGTTGTGCAAAAAGATAAGAGTATTAGAAGTACTTTTTTCAAGAGTGTCTGCTACTGAGTATCATCGAAACGATTAACAACGGCTAAATTGTATCAATTCATCAACTTATATACGAGTTCAGTCAAAATTGGTCCTTCCTTCTTCGTAGCAAATCCAATGCCTTTTGACTGAAGATCTGCTTCATGCAAGTATTTAATGTTGTCTACCACCTTAGCCAATGGGTAGTTTCGGGCCGCCAGCGTATACTCTTTAGCGAAAAAAGGATTGACCCCAATTAATGAAGCGATGGCTCTATCCGACTTGTCGGCAGCCTGGTGTATCATTAGCAACTTGCTGTAATAGGAAAACAAGCTGTAGATGGTCAGTACCATGGGATTATTGCCTGGGTTCATCGCGAAATAATTGGCAATTTTTTGCGCCTTTTGCCGGTTCAAGGTACCCAGGCACTTCTGTAGTTCAAAGATGTTGTAGTCCTTGCTTATCCCAACGTATCGTTGAATCATCTGCGCATCTATTGGTGCGTTGTTTTTTATGTTTAAGGACACTTTCTCAATCTCATTTACCAGTCGCTGAAGGTTGTTACCGATGTTCTCCACCAACATCATGAGTGCTTTTTCTTCAATTTTTACTCCCTTGGAAGCACAAAAGCTTCGTGTCCAATCGGGGACTTGATTGTCATACAATTTTTTTGCGTTCAAAAAAACGGCATGCTTTTCAAACGCTTTACCCAGTTTTGTTCGCTTGTCCAGGGTTTTGTATTTGTATCCGAAGACAAGTATTGTGCTTGGAAGTGGGTTCTCGAGATAGTTCAAAGCAATACTTTGCGCGGCCTCTTTGCTCCAATCCCTGTTTTCCTGTGCTTCTTTCATGATGACGACCTGTCGATCTCCCATCATCGGATACCTTCGCGCAGCGCTAAACGTATCAACAAGGGAAGTCTCCTTACCGTACAAGATCACCTGATTAAAGCTCTTCTGACTTTCATCGAGCGCATTTTCCTCTATAGCTGAGATGATTGCGTCGATAAAAAAGGTTTCCTCTCCTTGTAAAAAGTAAATTGGAGCTAACTTATTCTGATGTATATCTTTTAGTATATCTGTAAAATCCCTTGCCATCGAACCAAATTTAACCTTAATGCCAATCTGCTGAATGAAGAAATTAGTATTTCTTGTAATCTTCTTGCCACTGTGGATTCAGCAAGTGCTTGCCCAAGTTGTAGAACTTGACAGTCTTGTAAAACGATTTGACATGCTGGCTGAAGAAGATAGCATCTATGTAGATCTTGCGAATGAAATAGCTGTTCGGTATGGGCTTGAGGATCCCAATCAGGCGGCATCCTACATTAACATGGCCAGAAGTGCTGCCCAAAGATTAGGCTATGATCGAGGACTAATCCGGTCCTTAACATTGTTGGGCAATAGTCATTTGAATGTTGGACTACCTGACCAGGCCTTGTCCTATTACCTAAAGGCGATGGAACTAAACAAAGGTCAATTTTTATTGGATTACATACGATTGCACAACAACATCGGTGAGACGTACAGAAGAAAAGGACTCTACGACTCAAGTAGGTATCATTTTAATAAGGCCTTGGAACTGGTCGAAGCCAATGAGGGCATCCACATACCTGTGATCATCTATTCAAATCTAGGGGAGGTAAATCTTATGATGGGCAAAGTAGCTGAAGCTAGGTCTTACTTTAAACTATGCCTGGAAAATGCCTTCGCAACTAATCATCGCGTTGGAATAGGCTATGGATATTTTGGACTTGCTGAATGCTTCTCAGCAGAAGAAAATTATGATTCTGCAATTTACTGGCAAAGAAAGGCCATTCAAGTCCGCGAAGAATGCAATCATCAGCGAGGGCTCATTCAGTCGTTCCTTGGACAGGGAGCCAATTATTATCAAATGAAGTCGGACAGTAGTCTTTACTTCTGGAATTTAGCCGCTACCTATTCATACAAAAATGATGCGTTCGACTTGCTAATTAAAGTGTTTGATCGGCTCTATGATTATCATCTGCACACTGGCGACCTTCAAAATGCAGCATTGATTCTAAATAAAAACAAAGCGATTAGGGACAGTCTCTCGA
>CAZQJU010000157.1:0-6623 GCA_964593185.1 uncultured Roseivirgaceae bacterium | reverse complement strand
CAACCCACTGTGCAATCGCCATGATCTGCGTACGCTCGTGGAAATCATCGCTCATCTCATAGCCAATTGCCACATAGGGAACGCTGAAGATGGTTAAGCCAATGTAAAATGCAAAAGACCACAAGAGGAAGTAGGTGAAATTGTAGTCTACAGAGTTTTGACCGTAAAGCTGCCACATGATCGCAAAGGCTAGGCCCATGACGATACCCCCAACAATTACATACTGTCTACGCCGGCCCCACCTGGATTTGGTGTTGTCAGAGATGTAACCCATAATAGGGTCCGTGATGGCATCTGTCAAACGCGGGATGAAATAGACGATACTCCACATCCAGCCTGGGAATCCAAGGTTTTGAACTAGGACCACCATGAAGATACCAAGCGCGGCAGGGAACATCTGGTTTGCAAGCATTCCAATACCGAAGGCAATCTTATGCCCCATCGGAACCTTTGCTGAGTGAGTTTGAGTTGCGTTTGTCATATAGTAGGTATTAGGTTGTTATCCAGCTATCACAATCGTTTGGATAGCTTGTGCATTAATTGAAATTTCAGTGGAGCTGTCCTGGAGAGAAAGGGTAAAGGATTTTGCTTCCGAGTCTTCATTGAAGATGACCACAGCAATACTCCCATCCGGGTTAGATGCAGCAGTGACCAGAAGCGAATCATCGCTATTTTCAAGGTCAATCACTTTAGCACCCGGTCGGATGTACTTACTGAAGTGCGCCATGGTGTGGAATAGGGGAGTGAAGTACACTTCATCTGCCTCGGGGTCCACGATCACAGGAGCAGCACACCAGTTTTCAAACCAGTTGGGGCCTCCTTGTCGGTCCAGCACCATGTTCCAGTCTACCCATCCGTCTACCCAATTGTTGAGGCAGCCAATGATGTCCCGTGCATATCGATTCACGGGTGCATATTTAGGATGCAGGTACTTTTTATCTTCAGGGGCCCAGTCGTATCCCCAGTCCGTGGCTTCCTTTGACCAATACCATTGGTCATCTTGCCATTTTGGGACTTCTGAATCGATGCATCCCTCAGTTTCTATCAAGAGCTTGTCAGGAGCTTTATTATGTGCATATTGGAGCGTTTCAGGGAAGACCTCGTACGTACTTTCATACCAGTGGATGGCTGTACCATCGTAGTATTTGGAGGTCTCTTCGTTTTCAAACATTACATCTACCCACTCGTGTAGCTCTGCTCTGTTTTGATCGTATCCAAGAATGATTTTATCTCCTTTGCCATCGGCTTCCAATTTGGGACCTAGATGATTCACCACAAAATCCGTCATTTCTTCTGGCGTGTAGTGCATACTTTCCCAGTTGTTGCCATTGCCTAGTGGTTCGTTTTCCACGGTGAAGCCCCAAATGTCGATACCTTGTGCTGCGTAAGCGTCCACATACTTGGAGAAAAACAAGGCCCAGGTATCGTAGTATTCCGGTAGGAGTTTTCCACCGACCCAGTCGTTATTGTCTTTCATCCAGGGCGGGGCTGTCCACGGAGATGCAAACAGCTTGAAGCCATCTTC
Organism: uncultured Roseivirgaceae bacterium; assembly: GCA_964593185.1. Taxonomy (GTDB): domain Bacteria; phylum Bacteroidota; class Bacteroidia; order Cytophagales; family Cyclobacteriaceae; genus Ekhidna. Next base: position 5,098 of record CAZQJU010000157.1, on the reverse strand, counting down.
AGAGTAGTCCATGGCTTCTTTGATCATGGGGATCAGGTCGTCCATATCTTCGTCTACCGTGAAATTTTCCAACATTTTATCGTCTTCTACTGGGGCATACGAATACTGGCTTAGCGAAAAGTCGCAGGAGTTCATATGCGTTCTGGTAAGGGAATAATTAGCTCCTTCTTTGCCAAAGTAGGCCTTAAGCACTTCCGCCCGATTTTCAGCACCAAGCTGATTCAATAGATAGGCAGAGGATTCGGTAAAAGCGCCACCAAAGCCCGTGATGGTCTGGAATGTCTTGGCAGGATTTAGCGTAATGGAGGACTTGTTTGCTGCGACTTGAAATGAATCTAACCGGGTTAACTTGTTACCGCCGGCCGATGTCTCGAACACGTTCACGTTGAGGTCATTTTTCATGCTACAAGCTCCGATAAGAAGGATAATTCCAAAGTATTTTAGTTGATTTTGCATAGGACCTAAGGTTGATATTCAGGGATCAATTCAAGTTTCTTTGGCGGCATCAGTACTTCTTGGAACAAAGAGTCCAGGTCTCCTCCGTAGGTTTTGGTGATGGGGTTGCCATTGCGTGTTAGGCCGTCGAACACACCCGCATCAACCTGATCCCATAGCGCATACTTGGCTTTACCATTTGCGGTCAGCAGACCAAAGTGATTCTCAGACCCACCAGGGTTGTTTGCATCTTTCCACTGCTCGTCAAATGCTTCGAAGTAAAAGCAGGCAATGTTCTCACTGTTGGTCCAGGCGCGGAGCTTTTGATAAAATAAGGCCTCTTTGTACTCGTCTACCGCTTTTGAATCTTTAGCCCCATACAGTTCATTTGAGTAGCTTGCCCAGCCAGTTTCTCCGATGTGGATCGGCTTATCTTCGCCAATGCTAAGCATATAGTCTCGTACACTTTCTAACTGAGATTGAGCATACTCGACTGATCTGTCCATTGCATTTTCGATTTTTTCCGCTTTAGAAAGCGTGTCTTCATCGTGGAGAATTCCCCAGAACGTAGGGTTGTAGTGGGTATCGTGCATCGGGTAGGTATGCATAGATATGTAGTCCACCGCCCGAATAAGTTCATTGAGATCCTCTACATGGTACTCCTCTGAACCTCCTCCCCAAGAGGCAAAGTTGTCGGAGCTGGTAATCCAAAGTTCTTTAGGAAGCTGTCCTTGCTCTTTTAAATTTTGCAGATGATTTACCCATTTCAAAATGATGTTTGGTTCAACGTAGTAGGCTGTAGCCCACTTGACCATCGCTTCATTGCCTACCGCGATAATCTTGATGATGTCCGGATATTCGTTGGTAAGCGCAACGGCTCGAGCAATTTCCCCTTCGTTTTGGCTACTTTCTATGGTGTGATCCACAGGCTTTCCGGTCCATGCATTTTTACAGTCAATCCAGGCGCCCAGCATTACATACATCTCAAAAGAGGAGTCTTCCTTTTTAAGCTCACTTATCGCTTTTACGACATTGGTGGCATGGGGGAGCTGGACATTGTAGGTCCTAAGCACTTTGATTCCCATGGCGGACATGATCCTTAAATCTTCTTTGAGTTCAGCAATGGTAGGCTGGATGTCCCGGGTTCCTTCGCGATAACCTCCATAGGAGATCGCCAGGTATTCAGGATTACCAAGTATTTCGCTTGCTGTGGGGTTTTTGGGAGATTGCATGGTCTCTTCGTTAGTGCGCGGAGTGTTAGTACAAGAAAACATCAAAAATGCAATGATGATATATAAATTATTTACTCTGCGCATTTTCTTCTATTTTAAAATTGATTGTGGGACTTTGACATTGATTTGTTTTACCAGGCCGGATCGATTGAACAAGGCATTGCAGATACGTTGTCCCAGCATGTTGCCATTGCTTTCCTCGGTATTACCATCCTGAAAAATGACTTCAATATGTGCTTCTTCAGCCATCTGGTAGACAACCGGTACCTGGCAGTAGGTAAAGGCTAACGCTCCTTTTCGAAGTTCAAGCGTAGTGTTTTGCTGATGGATATCAACATAAGCAAACGACTTGGCCGCATCTAGGAATTCTTCTTTCCTCAGCATGGTTGGATTGAAAAGCACTTGACCGTTTCGGACTGTAACACCCAATTCAAACATTCTGCTTAGGATATCTTCTTTTACCTGTCCTGTCATTCCTGGCTGCTGAGCACCCTTGGTAAAGGGGGTGTGTGAGTAAGGATCCGTGGGGAAAGCGCCATAAAGTGCTGGAGACTTATGTACCCCAATTCCTGCCATGATCTCATAGAAATGTTCCAGAAGCTTTCCGGTGGTGACGGCATCCTCACCGTTCTCAATGGCCTGATGGCAATTTTCTGCTACGGCAAGCAACAGTTTGGAGACCATGTGCCAATAAATCGACCCTAGTCCTTCGTATCCGTAAAAGGTGCCTGATCTTCCGGTGAATGCTTTGTGATTAAAGACCTCTTCAAAAATTGCCAGGACTACGTGTTCTTCCTTTGCCTTGAGCGCACCGTACTTCTCTTCCTGGAGTTGGTCGAGGCCAATTTGGAGATCCTTGGCATTCCTAAAATTCCCATTAAAATGATAGTTGCCTTTTGCATCTTTATTGATAATGGACAGGTTGTCATCTTGCTCCAATTGCTTCAAGAGCGCAGATCGTTGGATCTGATCATTGGAAATGATATTCTTCTGAAGGAAACCCGAAAGTTCTTTGTTGGGATACAGTAAATAGCTATACTGATCGGGTCTAAAAAGCGCGCTGTTCTTCATCGAATCCAGCACCGATAGGGCCTCGGATGCAGATAACTTTCCTGAACTTAGGACTGCTACCTGACCTTCCAACATTTCTTCCAAGTAGGAAATGGATACTTGATCCTTCTGCTCGACAGTCATGATGTTGTATGCATGGTACATGGCGTCCTCTCGCTTGTTCGCATCGATCGAATGATCGAGATAGGAGAGCACTAAGCCACAAAAGGCATCGAGACTTTCTTTTTCAATGGTGGATTTCTCTCCGGTAAAACCGTGCTTATAGACACTTGACCTGAAATCACTTCCAGCTGTGCCTAAGCCATCCATGACTGCCTTGCGATCTTTTTGAGAAACAGGGCCAGCTAATAGTTGTTTGTTGTTTTGTAATGCGGTTTTGATGCCGTCATAAAAGACGCCCACTTCTTTGGATACTTGAATCTTATCCAAATCACCGTCCTTAAGCATTTTGCTAAAAAATGAAAAGAACCTTCGCAAGTAATACAAAGTAACCATGGATACGCCGTTTCCGACGAGAGCATTGTTGGCATCATTCCACTCCGGTCGCTGCGTGTTTAGCCAGATTCCTCCTTCTGGGATAAAATTCGAAAGTTTTGCAAGTGAAGTGGCCAGAATCTTCTCAATGAAATTAACACGAACCAGATTCTCACTCGCATTTAGGAGAAGCGCTCCGTCAGAACCAATGGTGCTTCTTCGTTCGTCAATGGTGTGATGTAGTGGGAAGTCAAAATCAATGGTGTCTTTCGGGTCCTTTAATAGGTCGTCGTAGTCCTTTATTCGATAAGGAACGTTGGCGTAGACAAACAGGTCTTCGTTGAAGTAGGAGCTAAGTCTGCCCGGGAAGTAGTCTTCTGCAAATTCAAGAAACTTAAGCAAGTAAATGATTTGGTGATCACCCCAGTATCCGATATATGACCAAGGATCATCCTCCTCGATGACCTCCCAATCAATTCCTTCTTTGGTGATTCTGTAGGGGTTGTATCCATCGAATGTACTTGCATTCAGGAATTTGAATAGCATCCCTTCAATGAAGGAGGGGTAGGCGTGTGCAAGGGCTTCCCAGTTTTGGAAAATGTCGCGCCAATTGCCTTCGTAATCTAAGATTTTAGATCCATCTTCTTCACTAGTGGTGTTAATGGAGAATTTGTTCCAAGGCCGACTGGGATCACCGTGACGTCGGCTAAATTTTAACGGAAGGTACTCGATGGAAAGGCGAGTGAAGTCTTTGTCGCCGCTGTCTTTCGCAACTTCGTTTAGTTTTTGAGAAGTGAATTGGTCTGGGAGCGATGCAATCAAGCTGCTACATCTTTCAAATACCTGCACGTTAGCACGTTCGAGGTACCTTGTAAAGTCCCATTTTTCGATCTGGTAATTCGAATCGAAAATGCCTCCACGCATAATGTTAAATAGCGTGTTGGCATAATGTCTTGTATTTCTTTTGTGGTCAGATGACAGTTGGAAGCCATCGGATGCCGCAACCAGCTGTCTGAGGTTTTCACAACCCATTGCCACGTCAGCGTGGATCTTCTCTGCAAGACTTTTATCGTCCTGAATTTCTTTTGATATATGCGAAACGTCGCTAGCTGATTGGTTGACGTCGGCTAGGATCAGCCACTGCTTTTCTTCCTTTGGAGCGATAGATAGCTCTGTGTGTAGTAGGTAGGCGCCTTTTTCAGCTTTCACATCACTTTCCTGATGCAAAGCATCTCCAGCTCTGAAGCTGTCAAGTTGTGCTGAGGACAGCAGGAAGGTAGGATTTTCGAGTCCTAATGACCAGGCGATGTTTGCTTTTAGCGCTTCACTCGGCTCGGCTTTGTCAACGATGATGGCGCTAAGCGCATAAATTCCGATCCCTGATGTAGTGTCTAGTTCGCTTCTTTTATACGCATCAACCAGATTGCTTCGAATCATCTGAAAATCAGCAGCTACGCCATAAGGCATAATGTTTTGGATTCCATCGATGAGTCGAACGTTCTGATCCTTTTGGGATTTATTGATGAGGGTGCTTTCCCTTACAAATCCATAGGCGTTGCTGGATTTCCATTCGTATCGGAAAGTAAGGTTCAGGTCGTGGTTTTCTTCTTCAAAGAGAATTTTATTCCCTAGGGTGTTTTTGTAAATGTTTCGGGTGATGTTATACGTACCTTGTTGACGTTCTGAGAATGGCTCCCATAGAGCTTTTTCATTTTCCGATTCAACCCAAAAGATGGATTTACTACCTGTGAAGTCGGCAAATTCATTGAGCTTATCATCCGTATAGTAGGGGAAAAGTGAATATTCTGCATTCTTTCTACCAGCGGTCAGTCCACCATTGCTGGAAATAAACATCCAATGATTGGCATCACTTACAACACTCATGA
>CAZQJU010000156.1:0-6639 GCA_964593185.1 uncultured Roseivirgaceae bacterium | reverse complement strand
TTCCACCTCTGCTATCGTAATTTTTCCAGCCATTGCCATGGCCGGGTTGAAGTTTCTAGCCGATCCTTTGTAAACTAAATTCCCATCTGGATCTCCTTTCCAGGCTTTAACCATTGCAAAGTCCGCAGTTAGGGAAGTCTCCAGGATATGTGGTTTGCCTTGATACTCACGTACTTCTTTTCCCTCACCTACTTCTGTGCCATAGCCTGCCGGCGTGAAAAACGCGGGTATTCCAGCGCCTCCGGCCCGACACCTTTCTGCAAGCGAACCCTGAGGAATGAGTTCTACTTCCAACTCACCTGATAACATTTGGCGCTCAAACTCAGCATTCTCTCCCACGTAGGAGGAGATCATCTTTCTAATTTGCTTTTGTTTAAGTAACAGTCCTAAACCAAAATCATCGACACCAGCATTGTTAGAGATGCAGGTTACGCCCTTAACATCAAGAGCTACCAATCCAGCAATGCAATTTTCTGGTATTCCACAAAGGCCAAACCCTCCTAGCATCAAGGTCATCCCGTCTTTAATTCCATCTAGCGCTTCCTCCCAGCCAGTTACAACTTTATTCATAAATCTATTATTCTATTAGCCAAGCGAGCGCTTCTTCTCTTGTTTCAAAGGACTCGTTCTGACTTTCATTTTTCTTTGCTGACACAGCTCTATGAAGCACTCTTTTCACACCTTCGATTCCATAAACAGCGGCTTTTTCAATACGCTGATCATAAAAATGAGCTACGGTTTTCTTTAACTCACCCATAAACTCACCCCCCATATTCGCATCCGTAACATTGGTCAATACATGCTTCAACTCGGGTTTCGACTTTAAAATTTTCACTGATTGATTAAGAATTTCAATCATCTCATCTGGCCTTTTTACATTGGAGTAATCAATCAATAAGATTTCCAATCCTTGATGAGTAAAAGTTTTTACTCTTTCAATTAACTCTTGGGTCATCGTTTTGGGGGTTAATGTTAAAAATCTATTTATTTCTGGAAGGGTGAATTATTTGATGTTTTACATAATATCTTCTAAGGGTTTTCCTTCCACCTCGAATGGCTTGGCTTCCGTGAGGATGAATATTATTCTACATTTTTTTGTACTGCTAGGGTTCCTCCAGAGGTGAATGGTTCCTTGTTGCACGATCACTTCTCCCGGATAAATGGTTTTCACTTCATTGTCATCCAGCTCGAGTTCTATCTCACCACTGATGACGATTCCATAATCAATACTTGCAGAGCGATGAAATGGTGAAGAGGCACCCGGCAACATATCTACCACTCGTATAACGGATCCACCGTGAAGCGTAGTACCAGCTTCTCGCTCTCTACCATCGGTAGTATCGTTGAGATCCGCAGGCACACTGGCAGTGGTCCAAAGCAGACTAAACTCAGCATCGCCAGAAGGAATGATTTGCGGTACAAATTCTTGATCCGAGGTAAAGACCGCTTTTCCCTCAGGGGTATTTCCTGTAACAACTCTTCGTATTGGAGTGGCCATTCTAAACAATGCTATTTTTTAAGATTCCAATTCCTTCTATTTCTAACTCCACCACATCTCCAGGTTCCAGCGGGCGATGCACCTCAAATTTGTTTTCGATCAGACTACCCCAACCTACGGTTCCACTGCCAATTATATCTCCCGGCAGTAAATCCACATTATTTTCAGATGCACGTTCTATCATTTGTGGGAAAGTCCAATAGATCGTTTGCGCATTGCCTTCACAAATTTCCTTTCCATTAATGCGCGCCTTCATCGTCAGATCAAAACGATCACCTGTTGTCAATGGCATCTTGAGATGCGCTGGATGAGAAGCTCTGGAAATGGAGGTTCGCTTCGGCTCAAACTCATCCTTTGTCACGATGCAGGGTCCGAACGCATTAGCAAAATCTTTGCCCTTATGAGGACCCAATGGTACTTTCATTTCATGTCCCTGAACCGAGCGTGCGGTCCAGTCATTGAAAATAGTATATCCGAAAATGTAGTCATCAGCTTCTTCAGCTTTGATATTTCGACCTTTTTTGCCAAGGACTACAGCAATCTCCAACTCCAGATCCATCTTGGTCTCCTTTGGAGGACGAGGAATCTCATCCTCCGGACCATACACCGCATGGTGATTGGTAAAATAGAAAATTGGCACTTCATACCATGCTTCGGCAATGTTGTGGCCAAATGCATTCGAGGCGTTCAGCATGTGTTGCTCAAAAGCCACATGATCACGAATACTCCTGGGGTTTGGAAGTGGCGCCTGCAATTTGACATCTTCTATTGCATGGTGTGGGCTGACATCACCTAGCTCCTTTATTATCTGAAAATAGATTTCGTGACCGTCAATAAAGTCTAGCATGTTATCCGGTAGCCGATCATCCGCCTTTTTCATGTCTACAATACCATCTCCTTGCAGCCATCCAACTCGGCTTAAACCTTCCTCATTTTGAAAAGTAACTAGTTTCATCCGCTGACTTTAAATGGGTTCTCTCAACATCATAGTGGCTTTTCCAATCAAGGCGCCCATGTTGGCACCCTCTGGTAACGGCTTCCCTTCGAACTCTAGTTTTTCCCAATCCACTAAAGTCTCTGACGCATCGACAATGAATTTGCAACGATCATAGCGTCTGCTCATGTGTTTTTCAAACGCTTGCTCATAGGTTTGATCTTTGGAAAGCTCCTCCGAAAGCACCACAGCATCTTCTATAGCCAAAGCTGCCCCAGAACCAAGCTGAGGTACCGTAGCATGAGCAGCATCCCCTATCATGATCACCCTACCTTTGTGCCATGGAAGTGGCACATCCATAACTTCTAATGGCCGATAATTAATAGCCTCCGGATCGTCGGTCACCTGCGGAAGTACTTCTTTGACCAGAGGCGCTTCGTACTCCTGCATGTATTCTCTCAGCTTTGGCACCAGCTCATCTTTGGGAATGCGTGGGTTATCTCCTTCTTGTGTTACCAAAAACATGTAAATGGAAGTCTCAGTGGTAGGAATCAATCCTATTTTACTTTTTTTCCCCATGTACATGTAGCCTGTATCAAGGTCCTTCGGCCGGTCAAATACATACCTCCACACAGAAGCTCCCTTGTATTTTGGTCGGTAATCTCCGAAAACCAAACCTCTCACCTTGGAATAAATTCCATCAGCTGCGACTAGCACATCGCAGGTATCTTGTACACCGTCCGTGTAGGTTACTTTCACCTGATCCCCAATTTCTTCGACTGTCTGAACGGTTGCCCCCATTCTGAACTTCAGCCCTACCTTGTTTGCCTCTCCGAAGAGTATTTCGTGCAAGGTTCTACGGGAGATCCCATTGTGAGATGGAAACTTTCCCAGCGGTGGAATACCTATTTCATTGAAAATGTGACCTTGAGGGGATCCCATTTTCACCTTCCCGTAAGGAGAGCCCTTACGCATGGTTTCTTCTGCTACTCCGATGGCATCAAGTGCTCGAAGTGCGTTGGCTTGCTGGATAATTCCAGCCCCGTAAACATTGTAGCTTTCCTGTATTTCAATAATTTCCGCTTCAATGCCTTGCTTTCTCAACGCAATTCCAAGCGAAAGGCCACCGATACCTCCGCCCACAATTAGCACTTTATTGGCAGCTTTTGTCATAATTCCTGGGTTAATGGGGATGTTATTCTTTTATTTTCTTAGCGATCCAATCGTACATATTAAAGGTACGCGTAAAATCATCTACCTGACAATGCTGCGCACCTCTTTCATCTTTTGGAATCACCTCAAGAACATGCTCGCACGTCAAATGTTCTTCCAGTCGAGTAGCATGGGATACAAAATTCTGCTGATCTCCCTCCCCGTGAAGAATGTATGTTGGACATTTTATTTGCTCAGCTATTCCATTTTCAAGAGTGAAGCCTTCTAATTTTTTCCGGGTCTCGGTCATATCTGCAGCGCCCATGATATGCTGGACGATAGGTGCCAACGGATGCTGATCTGGGCGACCTGCCCATACCTCATGATATGACCACACTGCTCCAAAAACCATACAAACCTTGAAACGAGGCTCGAAAGCGGCACATCGGGCTGCCATGTAACCACCCATTGACACAGCTCCAATCCCGATGCGTTCAGTATCTATTTCATCGGAAAGGTTTTCAAGGCAGTAATCCAACACCGCAGTTCCTGCCACGTTGTAATCGTGTCTTGAATGAATGTTATTTAGTCGCAGTGCGGCACCCTGACCAGGACCATCTACAGCAAGCAAGGCAACACCTCTTTCATTAAGATGGTGAGAAATCCCGAAATACAACTCCTCCGCCAGACTATCCAACCCCCCAAACATGATCACAACAGGTGGTTTTTCGACACCAGTAGGCTTAAATAAGTATCCCGGTAAAAAGGAGTCCTCAAAAGGAACCTCTACCTGATGTACTTTCTCATCGAAGTATTGAATTGCTTTAATAAAAGCCTCTCGGGCTTTTAGGTACGTTTCGAGTTTTCGGTTGTCTCCCAGCTTCATAAAGAACTCAGCAGATCGCAGATAGTTAAACGCCCTGAGATACGTACGGCGAGCTGAAACGTAGTTGCCTTTTGCTTCAAATTCTTTAGCTAACTCAAAAACAGGATCACCCATTTTTAGCCATGCTACATTGAAGGTTTCTCGATTGTCGGGATCAATATCCAGTGCTACATCAATGATTTCAGCAAATTCACCTCCACCATAGTGCGCCTGAGTGAGCGCTCTATTTACCTGGTAGGAGGGCATGTATTTTCCAGGGAAAAAATGCCACATAATTTCTTGGATTAAATGTTTTACTTGTGATTAAATATCTACCGGCTTTACAGTTCCATCTTTTGAGAGGCCGAGTTTTTTGCCTTTACCCATTTCAGCAAACGGATTGGCTGAGCCCCAGGCATCATTCGGATTGTCTTTGAGATAATGAACATCCTGATGATCAGGAGCAAAGATGAGCCTAGCACACGCGTAGTACTCGAACAGCACACCACTGCCCGGATCTTGTATGTAAATGAAAAAACCTTCATCTGCCTTGTGACGAGTTGGGGCTCCCATCACACTCTTATACCCTTTCTCAATATAATAATCAAGTGCAAGTAAGACTTCCTCTCTACTGTCTACATTCCAGCAAATGTGATTCAATACCGCTTCGTTTTCACCTATGTTGGGATCTGTGAACACTGCAATGTCATGCGACAGGTTGCCGATTGTCCAGAGGCCTCCAATTGGTGGTTTTTCATCATCTATCCTGATTTCATCCGGGTTTTTCAATCCAAACCCCTGCCAGAAGGCTTTCTCCTCAGGGTATTTGAATTTGGAAACCATGTAAGTCACATGATCCAAACGGCGAGGATTAGCACCTTTGAGACGGTTACTGGCATATCGGTCTGCATAGATACTGCCGCGCTCACCATCTTCTCTTAACCAATCCACCTCCCAAAATACCTCATGTTGGTGTCCTTCAGGGGACTTGAATCGGTAAGCTCGTCCATGTCCCAAATCACCATCTGTCCAGCCATCGCCTGCACCAATACTTTCCAAATATTCAACACAATCTAAAAGTGCCTCTTCACTATCGGCGCGCCAGCCTAAATGACCTAAGCCAGACTTTTCGCTTTGCGTCAACTTTAGTGTATGGTGATAGTAGTCACCCCAGGCACGGAGATATACTGAATCGCCTTGTCTTCCGGTCTCATCCATTCCGGTTACATCACGGAAAAACTCGACGGACTTTTCTATGTCTTGTGTCAATATCTCAACATGTGCCAGCTGAGATAAAAAGTGTGGGTTTTTTGCCATTTTTTTATTGGGTTAAAGTTCTTTAATGGAACCAATAATTCTTAACTCAAAGAAATAGTTTGAGCTTTAAAATTCTAATTCCATTTTCTTCTCATATTATTCAATATCAATCCTTAATTTCAATTTTAATGCAATTAAATAATTTTTATTATTCATAAACAATTACTTGCTTAATGCTCCACCGTCTGCAGGTAGTGACAATCCAGTTATAAATGATGATTCTTGACTGCTCAGCCAAAGGTTCACATCTGCGATCTCTTCGGGTTGTCCCATGCGTCCCATGGCCTGATAATTTTTTGCGGCTTCTAATGCCTCTGGATTGTCAGCCAATTTTCTTCTGCCGTGCATGATCATAGGTGTTTCAATAGCCGTCGGGCAGACGCAATTAACCCGGATACCTTCCTTGGCATATTCAAGTGCTGCGGTTTTTACTAAACCAACCACTCCATGTTTGGAAGCTGCGTAAGGCGAATTATCCACTTGCCCTCTGAGCGAAGCTGCCGAAGCAACCATGACAATCGTTCCTCCATTATGAGCCACCATATGAGCCGTTGTGGCTTTTATGAAATACCAGCTGCCAGTAAGATTCACAGCAATCTGCTGGTGCCATTGGTCAAATGGGTATTTGTGTGTTGGCAGTGAAACTGAACCTGCGATCCCGGCCGAGTTAACCGCATGATGCAGCCCTCCAAAATGGCTTACTGCCAGCTTTATTAACGCATCTACGTCCTCCCACTTCGACAAATCGCATTTTGTATGAACCGATTCCCCTCCTGCTTCATTGATTTGTTGTACCGTTTCCTCAACTTTATCAGAAATATCGGCGGCAATCACCTTTCCACCTTCAGCTGCAAAAGCCTTTGCCGTAGCCTG
>CAZQJU010000155.1:0-6680 GCA_964593185.1 uncultured Roseivirgaceae bacterium | reverse complement strand
GAATCTATAGTAAAGCTCATCTGCGAGCAGTTGGTGAACAACTGTCTCGTAATTCTTATTCTGCATATTCTTTGTGCTTGGGTTAAGTTTAGGTATTGACATTAGGACTGGATAACTCATTGTATCTTGAACTTTTACCAAGAATGAGAAAATTAAAATTGAAAGGAATAATAGAGCTCTCATTTTCTTAAATGCTTACCAGTAATTTAATGCTCGAATTAAATCAGAGCAATACCCATTTTTAGGTATTTTTCTAATAACGGTAGTACGAATTAGAGAAGTAATTGGATTGTGCGCATATTTCGCACACATTTGCCATTCCCTCACTCCTTCCCTCCTGCCTAAAATGTCACAAGAGTGCTCAAAGCATCTGTGAATTGAAGGAGACTGCACCTAGATAGGAATCCCAACGCTCACTATTAATTCCCACCCCAACCACTTCTGATTTAACATAACGCAGGACATATGTAACAGGACAGGACACTTTTGTGGCTGCACGTCACCAACACCAACCTTACTCTTCTCTCTCCGAACACGAACTCACCAGGTCCTTCGCTTTTTCCAATTGAGCTAGTACCTCAGGATGGTACCTGAGCATGGCGTATTCGTAGCGCTTGGCAGGTTCTGATAGCAACCGCGCTAGCGGGGCTTGGACGGTTCCCCACTCTTCGTACAGATACGTGGTGTCCCGTCTTAAGGCGGAATAGATGCTGTCATTAGATATTTCAACCCTTTTCATGATGGTGTCCAGAAGCTTTGGAGGCTTGCCTCCCAAATAGTCGATGACTTGTTCAAACGAAATGATGCGCGGCAAGAATATTTCTACCCGATCACACTGTGCAAAGTCATCCAATTCATCTTCCAGATGCTCTGAAACTCGATCGATAACGATACCCCCCTTGATCAGGGCGTTGATTTCTCCCAACAACGTTTCGTCTACTACACCATCTTTCCAGGTACCAAACAGCCAATTGAGATACGAACCAGTATCGTTCGATATGGTGATAAAGCACGGCTTAAGCGTGTCTGTCTTTTGAATGGTTCTCGCCAGCTCAATGCTGTTGAGGAGACCCGAGTTGTCATAGGCTCCCCCATCAATGTACTGACCCAGTCCGTGAATGCTGGCCGCGGAACTCAAGATGGGAAAGCGATTGGTTGTCGATAAGGCGTCATAATAAATGAGGGATTTATTTGACGGATCTCCTTGTATGGAATCCACATCCAGTATGTTTTCAATGCCATGAAAAACGGATCCGTGATCTTCCGTTTTTAGCGAAAAGGCGTTTGCAAACCCGCCATCTTGGACCGTCGCTGTACTGATGGTAAGCGATGGAAATTGTCCGTCTTGCTTTTGGTATACTTCATTCCAGTATTCCCGAAAGGTCTTGTCAAACGATTTGTTGCAGGTGTCGCCGGTTAGTTGACTGTACCGTCTCATCGCATACGCATTCCGGTCGACGGTGGAGTCCGTAGCGACCGGTATCAACTTTCGCATCATATCCCTACCCAGCAGGAACGTCAAATCAAGCGATAAGTGGTTAAAATTTCCCACAGATTCAATTCTCTTGTCCCAAATGGGATGTCGGATCGAATCCTCTGTATGCATAACCAGGTTGGTATAATTTCCAAAGCCTATGCCTCCACCGGAATTGCCGGACATATTGAAGGCTTGCTTCAATAACTGACCCGAGGTTGTTTCTTGCAGCTCCTGCACCACAAGCATCGCCCATAAATCCGCCATCAACCCACCGCCATAGCTCGTCAACATGATTGGACGACCGTCTCCATTGTGCTTCTTAAACTTTTTCGTGTACTTCTTCAGGCTTAAGACATCGTCTTTCATTTCTATCCGTTGCTCCAGATAGTGCAGTTTGTTTTTGACATACTTTGGGAGTAGGAACGAATAAATGAGCAAAAGCGGAACAAATACCCGAGGCACAATTCGGAAAAAGCCAGCCCACCTTCTTTTGGTAAAACCCTTCTCACCGTATAGCTGGGAGAGCTTACTAAGCAGCACAACAAAACCATAGTAGTGGAGTCCGTAGAGCAAAACCACCGTTATCGAACTGGTATGCTTTTCTGCCCACTCGAGGTGAAGATTGATGATGACAAGCCAAACAAGGGAGATGAAGCTGAAAACTGCAATGAAGGACACCAATTTTCGAGTAGAAGGGTACTTGACTCCCTTACGGATTGTAAAATCATTCATTATCTTCCTACGAACCAACCGGAACGACAGGTAGGTCAAGAGGAGCGGAATGATGGTGATGATGGTCCAGAAAAGAATTGAACTACTCCACCCCTTGCTCGAAAAAAAAGCTGAAATGCCAATAAGCAACAAGCTAACACCTGCACTTATTTTGAATACCCGCACTTGCTGCTTAGGTGGACGTTTTTTCAATTGTTCGTAAAACCAGATCGCAAAAATCAAGACTGTCCAGGCCCACCTTCTCGTGAACCAGTAGCCATCAAAGATTGACTCTGCAGCATACCCAAGAACATACAAAAAGGCCACAAAAATCGCTGTCCCTAGATGATGCCTGAGAAGCTTTGTCAACTCGCTGAATCCTTGCGAATATCGGGACAGCACCCATCGGTACCTTGAGAGTTTTCCGATCGCTACTCGTTTTGCTTTATCATAGTAGATAATGCCAAAGGGTAAACGCTTCTTACTTGGCCAGATATTCCAGTCAAGCGATGCAGGATCTACAAACTTCCGCGACTCGAAATAGGCGGGATAGTGAGAAGCTACCACAGAGATCAAGAAAAGGAGGAAAAAGACCACCACCAGGTTACCCGGTTTCGCGAGCAGATCCACTACCATCGTATACCCCTGAGGCAGCGAACCCAACAGGATGAGCACTACGACCAAAACAAGGCTCAGATAGGAGGTAGAAAAGAACACCTTGATCGATTTGGCAAAGTAATTTCTTCGCACCCATGAAAGCTTATCGGGAGCATACCAAAAGTGTAGCAGCCCATACAGAAACCATACCCCGGTAAGGACATACAGACCGATTTTTATCTTGACAAGAACCTCTAGTGGTGTTTTGTATTTGAAAAAATAGCAAAAGCCTTCCGCGAGGTCCGACGCATACGCCAGGATGATCACAACCACAAACCCTCCAATTCCTGAAAAGCCTCCATATCTTGGGGCAGTGCTCAAACGATGCAGTATTCTGTACAAGAACGTTAGCAGCGTGAACGCCCAAAAGGCATCTACAATAAAGAAGCTTCGGTACCAGCCCTGCTTATTGGCTGACTGGATTTCCGCTAAAAACTTGGCGAAGTAGTCCCATTCATCAAATTGCGGAATGGCATAAAAATCATTGATCTTGAAATTCTGGATGATGAAAAGCATCAAGGCTGACAGCGCCACAAGCGCGTATCCATGGATACCGAAGTACTTGTGGTTTTGAAGGAAGGCAATAAGTCTCTTACTCATAGTTACGACATAATCACTTTCGAAAATAAGGTTGGCAAGGGGATCATAAGGGCTACAGTATCTTGATCGTTTCCGTGGCCGTTGCCCCGCTAACCGGATCAGTTATCGTGATCAAGGCGCTTACCTCTGTAATTGCCGGATCATTAAATCCGTTATTCCTGGGAGCTAATTTTGTTTGTAGCGTGTCATTCGAAATAGAGATAACTGACTCAAACACAAGTAGAGGTTCGCTGATCGGATTACCATCTTGATCTTCAAAGGTGATGGATTGATTTAGTCTACCTCCTATCGAGGGAGTACCGGAGTCACTGAGTAATACAATGTCAAGTGTAATCTCATCATTAGCACTTTGAGTCATTTCGAAGGATTGGGCCTGAAGCAAAATAGTTGAAATAGGTTCTTCAACAAACATCACTTGTTCTTGCTTAAAAAGCCTATTTACTTGCACGGAAACATACACTTCGTCGCTAGGTGTATTGTCACTCCTTAGAAAAACGATGGCTTGATCCCTGTTTCTGGTTCCCCAAAGACGTGGCTCAAAAGTGATTTCATTCAGACTCGGTGTATTGATATTGTTGGTAGGAGCTTCATACAACGACCCCTGCGTTGTTCTTACAATGATTTCCTGATCTTCTTCAATGAGGTTATCAAATGTTATGGTAATCTTCGCCCAATCCTGACCATTAGCAGTAAGGGTATTGGAGTCTAGCGTAAACTTGACCGTTTTCTGTGTGGTCTGTAGCTCTTTGCAACCCAGTAACAAAAAGGTAATTAGTAGTATTGGTAAGTTTTTCATCGGTCAGTTGTCCTTTAGTTTTTTAATGTCTTCTACTACATTGGTAAAGCTTAGGCCGATTCCCATATAGGTGGCCGCAGTACCTTTTACATTGAAATTATAACCCCAAGTGAAAAAGAGTTTATTGTTGAATACTCCCAGGATTGGGCCCGCGCCAATCTCGAATTGGTCGTCATCTGTGAAGTCCAGGTAGGAGGTGTTGATGCCAATTGATGGCTTTAACCAAGACCAGAAACCATATCGTACCTCTCCTTTCTTATTCACCGGCCTCTTTCCGAGGTTGATCGGTCCGTTGTATTTCCAGAGGAGTGAAACTCCAGGTGAGGGTTTGAAATTAGTAGAGTTTCGATTCGCTTCTGGAGCTAAGTCTTCATTGATCCGATCAATTAAAATGAGTGATTCCGATAAGCTTAAATTCCAGCCCAAATCCATCACTTTGAAGGAGGTAATGAGGTACTTTTTTGGTTTGTCAGATTGCCCCTCATGCTTGAGAACGTAGAGTTCAAGCAACTGGCCATCTTCAATGTTTTCATGTTGTATCAGATCTATTTTAGCCGCATCCAGTTTTTTATAGATCTCTCTCGCGGCTTTCAAGGCCAAATATTCTGACCAGTCTTCAAGAAACTCAGGTGTGTTTCCAAGTTTCACTTTTCCTCTTTTTTGAATGAAATACTGGGAGGCTTCATCGTATTCGATTTCTTCCAGTTCCCTGACTTGATCCATCGCTTGAAAAAAACTAAGCATACCAAACTGGAATTGATTTTGCAGCGTCGCTAAACGATATTCAAGCACTGCATCACCATCTTCTACTTTCGTTGATTCGGGGTCTGCAGTCAGCTCTGTGATGAGCTGCTCAAAATCTTGAATATTTTTTGCCAGAAGGTCATGGGTTTTCTTCATAAAGGCATAGCCTTGTTTTAGGAAAAGGGTATCTCTATGGATGACTGTGGAGATCGCACGTCGGGTATGGAGATCAGCCTGATTGAAGTGATAGAGATACTCCATCACCTCACTTAGGTTTTGTTTTGCAAAGTTCAAAGGAGTGAGGTAGCTACTATTGATCAGGTTAATCTCTTCAAGTAATCTAATTGTATTAATGTCCTCATTGGATATGATCTCACGAAGCTCTGAGATGGGGTAAGATGGCTTCTTGCCATTTTCTTCATCTTCCAGCGTCTTGACCAATTGCTGATAGATGATGGAGTTGCCAGTAGCTGTAAGTACTGTTTTGAGTGCCGGGCCAAGGGTCAGGTGATCTTGTTGATTATACCACCTCACATATTTCATACCTGGATCGTAGTAGGGGAGCGCCTTTAATTGATCCAGGAGTTTATCTTTCTCTTCTTCGTTGCCCTCATCCACTTCTATGTCTTCTACGTTGTTGACAAGTTCATTTACAGTAATCTCCTCACTACTACCAGAGGCTATGCCTACAATTTTGCTTTTGGCAAATGGAAAGAGATCTAGTGTTGTAACCAGACTACTTCCCTGTAATGCCGTAGCATCAGTTTGCTTCAGCGCATAGGTAGCTGCTTGCTTATTTCTTTTATCCAATGCCTCGAATAGGCTGGTTCTTAAGGGTTCTAACTGTTCTGCATCAATGATCCCATTTAAAGGTTTTAGCTCATTGACATAATTTTTAATGAAGGCATAGCGAGGATCTTCCGTGGTCTGATAGGCATTGAGTAAAACGGACAAGAAACTCAATGCAAATTCTCGCGGAGAGGCTGACTTCACACCTACTTTTGTAAATTCTTCCCCAACTTCCGAATAGTGCGGGATCTCAATTGGCTCACCATTCAGCATCGCCAATAGGCTTAAGTTACCTTCAAAATCGACCTCATCTTTGAGCTTGTCTAGCTTGAACTCAATCTGTATTTCGCTGTGCCGATCTATAATTGGCCCGTATTGGCGAACTCCCTGATCCCAAATCAACTCCGCTTCCTTCCTATTTCGGCGCTGTTCGTAGACCTTTACATACTTAAGGGGGTTGATATCCGGTACTTTCTCAAACTGCGGATTTCTTAGTGCTCCGTCCAGAAATGCACCAATTCCTGTATTGTAATAGTGTGAGTCACCTACCTTAACACTAATCCCTTTTTTTAGCCCCATAAGGTGGCAAACTTTGTTTTTGGCTAGCCGCAAAGGATTGTTCTCTTCTTCATCAGGACAACACAGATCCTGATTCTTGTTGGGCTCTTGGTAATGCTTTAATAGCAGGTTACTGAGATTGAGGAGCAGAAGGTCCCCTGCTTTCGGATTTAGCCCTTTCTTGTTATTCTTAAGTGTATCAATACCAATTTCGAAGTCACTGATGCCAAAATGATTTTTTAGCTGTAAGCCAATTTCAATCTTCTTCTCGGGAATAAGATCATATGGAATGCACAAGTACACTTGTCCTTCACAAATCATATTTACCAGCAAGTCTCCGCTCTTGAT
>CAZQJU010000154.1:0-6786 GCA_964593185.1 uncultured Roseivirgaceae bacterium | reverse complement strand
TGGGGTGAACCACTTCAAAAGGCAGAATTTCGTTTACAGGGGTCGATAATGTCAATGAACCCTGCTCTACCAATCTCATCAGACTAATGCCGATAAAGGTTTTAGAGACTGAGGCGACCGAAAACCGTTGATCTACTGAAAATGCTGTTTGCAAATCCACATTTTCGTAACCAAACCCTTTCAAGTAAAGGATGCTATCCGCATTGACAATCGCAGCCGAAAAGCCAACCAAACCTGAGGTTTCATATATACCTTCAAGCTCGTTAGTTAGTTTATCCGATAATTCCTGCGCAAAAGTCCCAGACAGAATGGACATCATCATCGTAAGCGACAAAGTGATTCTTATACACCCCAGCCGATCAATGACTACCACAAATTTCTTCATATAAAATTCCTATTTGTAGTATTGACGGGAATACCACCAAAAGGTTTAATTATTTTCTTAAATGTAGTATTGGTACTCTATGTGCAATGCGTTCCTGTTTATGTCAAGCTCACACCCATAGATTGCATGACTGGTACCGTAAACATGACTCCCTTTCGTTTCTCAATGTACTTATGCAGATCATCGAATATTTCCTCTGCTGTCTCTTCCGTTACGATGCTAATCAGTAGTGTACTTCGGGTGGTAGGTAAAAGACCATCGGCAAGATGTTCTCCTTCCCTAGCCCCTTTACCTCTGGCAACTTCGATAGCGGTATAGCCATTCAAACCAATCCTTTCGAGGTGGTTTACCAACTCTTCTAAATACATATTGGATATGATAATTTCTAATTTTTGTAGTGACATTATGGTAGGATTTAGGCCCAGATAGACTGAATGATGAAATAATATAGTGGAATCCCTACGGCAATATTGAAGGTGAAGGTGACTCCTAAAGACATGGGTAAAAGAATACTCATGTTGGCTTGAGGTACTGCCATGCGCATTGCTGCGGGTACTGCGATATACGAGGCGCTGGCAAGAAGTACGGTTTGCAGCAAGGCGTCCCCTGCTGAATACCCAAGTAGGTACGATATACCAATTCCCAAAATGGCAATCATGGGCGGAAATAGCGTAGCAAATGAAACCACAAAACCCCCTGCCTTTTTTAGCTCTTTAATCCTACGAGCTGCGAGCAGTCCCATATCGAGCATGTATAGACTCAGCATGCCAAAAAAGATTTCGTTCACAAAAGGTTTGAGTTCTTTTTCACCAGTTTCACCCGCCGCGTACCCGATAATCAAACTACCTACAAGCAAGAGTACAGATCCATTGAAGAATGCTTCCCTGAGAATAGAAATAAACCCGCGATTTGTTGCATGTTCTTCGCCGCTGTCCGAGGTGTGATTCATCCTGATCAAAATTAGACCTGCAATGATTGCTGGAGACTCCATTAAAGCCATTCCAGCTACCATGTAGCCACCAAAAGTTTGGCCTTGGGATTCAAGGAAGGCCGTTGCAGTTGCAAATGTTACAGCAGATATGGAGCCGTAGGTAGCTGCAACGGCACCTGCGTCGTAGACATTAAGCCTTCGTTTTAAGATAAAATACATGCCAAATGGGACCAGGAAGGATCCAAGAATACATACAAGCATCACCACGATCACCTGGCTGTTAAAGCCGCTATGAAAAAGCTCTTCCCCGCCCTTGATACCAATATCAAAAAGGAGGTAAATACTTAAAAATTTGGCTATCTGTGGTGGAATCTCCAAATCAGATTTAACAAGTATTGCCACCATCCCCAGAAAGAAGAACAGTGTAGCCGGATGGGCGAAATTTTCTAAAATAGTATAGACGTTCATTGTTGATTTCTTTGATGTTAAATGATGAGCAGACATTGCAGCTCATCTGAAAATGACCTAGCTGTTTGTGTTAGGATAATCTTAGCAATCCCGTGTGATGGAAGGGGAAATCAACAGTGTGGTATCTTGAGGCGGCAATAAAGTAAAAAGAGCGGAACTGTTGAAGTCGATTTAGACTCAACATAGGGCTTAAGAGCGATTACGAAATGATCAGATATTTGACCGAGTACTGTATTATCTGCAGTTAAAAAAACCGGACTAAAACCTCCGGGCTTATGCTTACCCTTGCTTTCTTCTTCGAGCTCCTCTTCTCGTTCTCCCTCTTTGATCTCAAGTAGATCCTCCTCTTCCAGATACATCCAACTGGAATCTGAAAGAGTCATTGCGGCAAAAAGGAATGAGGCGATGACAACCGATACGTACTTGTTTCGAATCACGATGACAAAAGGAACACCCTCATCTTGAAATTAATAGAACTTTTGATTTGAATAAATGTGATAATTATCACATATTGTATAGACAAAACACACCAACTTGAAAGTAGCGATTGAGAAATTTGATTTTGCCAGTGACAAGATTTTGTCGTCCCTTTCGATCCAGGACCAGGCACTTTTCAAGTCCAAGGCCGAAGAACTGGTTTTCAAAAAGGGCAAACTAATTTTCTATGAAGGAGGTATTCCAACGGGTGTCTTCCTCTTGCAAAGCGGAAAAGCCAAGATCTATAAAACAGGGCTAGACGGAAAAGATCAAATATTCTACATATATAAAAACGGTGACTTGCTTGGCTATCATCCATTGCTTTGCCAGGAAAGATATGTAGATGCTTGCGAGGCATTGGAAGACTGTAGACTACTCTTTATCCATGCAGCTAATTTTGACCAATTGCTACTGGAAATCCCAATACTTGAAAATTTATTGATCCAAAATATGAGTCACGAGTTTGGTGTGCTAGTCAATACCATTACTGTACTTGCCCAAAAACCCCTCCGTGAAAGACTTGCGCTTTGGCTGCTCATTTTACATGAAAAATACGATAAGGAACGAATTCTCATCGGAAGAAATGACTTAGCCAACTTAATCGGAACCGCACGTGAAAGTCTAGGTAGACTGTTGAAAGAGTTTAAAGCAGATGGGCTAATCGAAAAAGAGGGAAGGTTTTTAAAGTGCCTTGATACCACCAACCTCTTAAAAATAGCTAGCTCACAATACGGTACCAGGTAGCATTCTTGAAGAAACTAACACGGAAGCATTCCAAGTTTTAATTTGGAACTCTTCACAACTTCAGTTCCAATACCAGTCTTTTCACCCTTCAATAAAGTTGAGAATTGGGCGATCCATAGGTTTGACCCTGGCTTTGTAAAACTTGACCAGTTTTCCTTCTTCGTTGACTAAGTACTTGCAAAAATTCCAGGACGGCGAACTATCATTCCATCCATTTTTTTCCTTTGACGACAACCATTTGTAGACGGGGTGTTGGTTTTTCCCCTTTACATCGGTTTTGGCGAACATCTGAAACGAAACACCATACTTACGCTCACAAAACGAAGCGATTTTTTCATTGGTGCCTGGTTCTTGACGGAAGAAGTTATTGCTGGGAAAGCCTAGAACAGTAATCTTGTCTCCGTATTCCTCATGTAGCTTCTGTAGGCCTGCATATTGCGGAGTAAACCCACACTTGGAGGCGGTATTTACAATTAGAAGTTTCTGGCCTTTGAAGGAGGCAAAGTCTATTTTACTGCCGTCGATTGCCTCTGCCTGGAGATCGTATATGGATTCTGTCTGCATAAAAATTGCCTACTTAGTTTATTGTACTAAACCATCCCAATGCCCTTCTGTTTTAGGAAAATCATCTGACCCCGCTTTGATTTTAGTTTTTGATCCATGTAGCGCAGGCAACGTGAACTGCCTTCAATGATAAAACCTGCATTTTGACTTAAATTAGATTGATGAAAAAAGTTCTCCTCCCACTTTTTGCCGCCCTATACATGCAAGCACTAGGTCAGCAAGGCACTTCATCCAAGTCTTTGGGTGAAGCACTGTCTAATCCTGAAGAAGCCGAAACCTTGGTACTTGATTGCGCCGAAATGGGAAGGATAGGCGAACTTCCAAGACTTTCAAAACTTCGGACGCTTTATGTACAAGACTGCAGTATCGAAACACTCCCAGACCAGGTTTTGCAGTTGCCGAATCTCACTTTGCTCAATGTTCAGGACAATATGCTTAGTTCGCTACCTACCTCGATCAAAGAGTTGGAGCAACTTCAGGTACTCAACCTCCGGAACAATGAACTCAGAATGCTACCTCCATCACTCGCAGAGCTCCCATACCTCAGAGAAGTGGATCTTTCCGGTAATACACGGTTGGACCTGGCTTCTTCGGCAGAGGTACTTTCGAAGATCCAACAACTGGACTTTCTCTATCTCAGCAACCTCAACCTCTCACAGCTTCCGTCTGATATCGGTACTCTGAAACGCTTGGAAGAGCTGCACTTAAGTAATAATTCGGATTTGGACTACCCACATACTTGCTCCCTGTTATCCAAAGTTGCCACGCTGAAGATTCTGGTTTTGTCAGAAAATGAGATTGTTCGTTTGCCATTAGAGCTTACAGCTTTGCAACAATTGCAAGGGCTTGTACTTGATAAGAATCCTGAAATAGACGTAGAGGCATTGATCCAGAACGTAATGAAAATGCCAAATCTGAAAGTGCTCCTCTTGCGAAACAATGCACTTAGTCAATTGCCTCAGGATCTGGTTGCTTTTCAGGGTTTAGCTGTTTTAGAGCTTAGTGGCAATTCGTTTTCATCCGCTGAGCAGACCCGAATAAAGCAGATACTGAAAAACACCAACGTAGTGTTTTGATCATCTCAGTCCTGTTCGTTCCGTATGGATTGCCGAATGTACTTTTCCAACACGACTGTCATGATAATGATCAGATAGAACTGGCCAGCTAAACCGGTTAGTATAGCGGCTTTCTGGGCAATGGCTGTAACAGGGACAATTTCACCGTACCCAATGGTGAGTAAGGTGATGAAAGCGTAATACATAATTGAATCTGCTTTTACAAAATAGTCTTCCGAGTCCAGCAAGACCCCTTTAAATGCTCCGGGATTATTTAACTCAATCAGGATAAACAAAAAGAACGACATGAAGCCCAGGGAAATGTAGCCACTGATCAACCCCATGATTACATTGTCAGTGACGCGTCTTGCTTTCCACACCTGCCCGATCAGGCTAACAGTGATGGCGGCAGAGAAAAGTAAATAAATTCCCATGCGCATCATGATTCGATCCGTATTTTGATTTTTCATTACAAGATCAGCTCCAAACAGATAGGTGGCAACCACGAACAAGGCAATAAAGAACCACATGAGTTTTTTATTGGACGAGATAAGAAGGATCCCGGCTGCAATGGAAAAGGCAACCAGCATAGGCTGCAATGTGGTTTCGAAGAGTTCTTCAGAAAAAAGTAACGAGCCAAATAATACAGCTACTTGGCTCGTCAGGAATATCTCAAATCGATACTTAAATAAAATCTCACGAAGCAACTTAGCCATTTAGTAAGGTTTCGTTCAATTTATAATCCTTGTAGCTCACCCTAAAAAGAATGGAATAAAAGGAAGGTATGAAGATGAGCGTGATGATGGTGCCGAATAACAACCCGATCATGATGGAAACCGCCATTCCTTCCCACATCTCTCCCCCACTCAGATACAAGGGAACCAATCCAAGCACCGTTGTAAAAGTTGCTAGCAAGATGGGTCCTGATCAATACAGCCTCTGCCAGGGCGTCCCAGCTCGGACTGTAATCGATCTTCCTAGCAGTTGCCATATTCAGAACGAATTCTTCCTTTTGTAAAACCTTGACATTCAAATCTTCCAAATCTTCGTCATTGATGTACCGCTGAATGTTGAGTGCAATTCTTCGGATGATTTGCTCAATATTGGACGCAGGAGCGACACCCCCAAGTACGCCACGTTCTACATCAGGGCGACCAAAAATGGAAAATGACTTCAGTCCTTTATCATTGATGCCGTCAATCAGCTTTTGATATTCTTCGTCTGAAAGATTGTCCGACGGAAACAAGTACACAGCATCACAGGAAGTTTCCAATTTCTCTAACGTAGCCGCTGCGGTGTTCCCCGTAAACAGGAAGGTGTGATCGGCTCCTTGCGCTTCGAGTCCTTCATCCAGGTACTGCTTTATCTCCGGAAGGGCATTGAAGAAGTTTTCGTCTTGCACAATTGCCAATCGTTCAAATACGATCAGGTTCTGAAAAACTTCCAAATCCCGCAGCGGCGAATATGGAAGTTCCAGATATGCCAGATTCTTGACTCCTGAAGTTCCCTTACTGGTAATCGGTATGTTTTGAACCTGTGCATTGAGTACAGTAACTGCGATAACCGGCTTGGTATACGGGCCATTCTTGGCGATGATGTGTGAGCTTATCGCATCCATCCCCAATATCATGTCTACTGAACCCTCAGCGAGCAATTTGTCGAGGTTCAATTTGACTTGAGCGGGATCGCAATTGCCCTGCAATACGTTGGCTTCACTCAGTTCTAATTTGTACTCAGACTTCAAAAGCACTCTCGCCTCGGTCAAAATAGCATTTGCAAATTGAGACCAGCCCTCATCGGGACATGTCGTAACAACGCCAATGTTGACCACTTTATCCTGGCCGAATCCGGCAAAGCTTAGGAAAGAGATTAGGACCAAGAGCATAGGTCTACAAAGTCGAATTCCAGAAAGAATTCGAGGAACGGTTAGGTGTTTCATCTTAAAAAATTAAGTAACAAGAGTATAGGGAACAAATAAATTCTTCAGCATAACGTATTGATAATGATGATTCGACACAAAGCCTACCAGAAATGATTAAAGTCAGCAATTGAACTAATACAGGTTAGAAATAATCTGCTCATTACTGCGGAAATTAAGGCAAGCGTATTGAGTCCATTGGCTCATCGTTTAGTAGCCCTCAGCAAGCTATCAGGTATGTTCA
>CAZQJU010000153.1:0-7018 GCA_964593185.1 uncultured Roseivirgaceae bacterium | reverse complement strand
TGCACCATTTGGTAGTCACCGGTAAACAACGATCGAACAACCGTCAAGGTCAACTCGTCGTTGGAGGCAATTTCATCTCCTGCAAGTACTACCTCTACCCCTAGAGCGTACTCATCTGGTGTTGAAAAATCAAAAGTGGTAGAGAATGTGTACTCCAACTCCTCTCCTGAGAGTAGCGATGAATTGATTGTTTCGCGCTGGATCTCGACATCATCCACGAAATATGCTAGCTCAAAACTACTCTGATCATTGGCTCCTTCGTTTCTGACCAACACTGTGATAGATTCATTCCCGAAAACCAGTTCATCTGGTGTTACAGAAGCGACCGCAAGGTCATCGTTTGGTTGCTCCTCCACAACAATATCATCGATAGCAATATCACCTGTAAAGGAGCCTCCCCGTGTACCAACAAATGCTATTTGCACAACTTCTCCCAGGAAAGCGTCTAGCGATAGCAATACTTCAATGTAGCCATCACTTTGGGAAACCTGCTGCTGCCCGGTGATCGAAAATATGTTGTTAGCGTTAGTCGTCGTGACTACGTTCACATCCAAGGAACCAATCGTTTCTCCAAACATATGGTAGTTGAATCGTAGTCTCGCTGAACTTAGGGATGATAGATCAATTTCTCTAGACAGTAACGTTGTTTGTTCACCCGGTGCTGCAGGACTGGAGGCCTCGGTAAAGGCATAAAACCCACTCCCGCTAGTGTTATCTCCCAAAGGTCCTGTGCCTGGAGAGGTTGTTTCTCCAGATCCTAAAAGCCATGCATAAGCACCAGTATTGCTGACCGACCATCCGGAGGGTAAATTCCCTCCATCATTATCAAAACTTTCGATGTAAGGAAATGAGGAAATAGCGGACGGAAGTACCGCTACATTGAATGAGGTTAGTGCGGCTGATCCATTAGTATCCTCACCCCTAAGGGTGATGGTGGCCTCACCAAAGGCATCTAGTGCAAACGACAACGTTAGCAAATCGTCGACAATGGACGTCGAAACCAGAGAGGAATTTGAGTTACTTTCTACACTTACATCGATATCAAGGGAAGGTATATTGTCAGAGACAAATACGTTGCTGACGTCGATGTCCAGATCAGCTGCATTGGAACTGACTTCGATGTCAGTCACCGGGTTTGCAACTGAGACGCCTACTGAAACTTCAAAGTTGGCACTGTAAAGACCGTTTCCATGCGTTCCTACCACCACAAGTCCATCTTCACGAGACCTCACTTGTTCCACCACTACGTTACCAATCCCGGTAGGGTCAACTTGTGTCCATATAGTGGATGCACCATTCAAAACATCGGTACTATACAGCCCCGTACTGGTACCTACCAGATATACGTCATTTAATCCTACGATATCCAACCACCTGACAGAAGGCCCGCTTCCGGAACCATCAGCGTTTTCTTCCAAGTTACCGCTAATGTTGGTCCAGGTACCTCCTGAATCTTCGGAATAAAAAATACTTTGAACTCCATAATTGGAAAATGTCGCAATGACATTTGAGGCATCCGTGGGATCCACCGCTATACTCGACACGTTCGCAACCGGCAGAGAGCTACCAGTGTAAACGTCAACTGCTGAGGGGTTTCCGGTATCCGCATCATCAATTCTGTAGATCTCACCTGCTGTGGTCCCAATGTATACCACATTTGCCGGAAGCGTGGAAATCCCAATCGTTGAGATAGGTCCAAATTGAGCCGCAGCGTTAGTTAGTGAGGCCCATCCGGCGGTGTTTGTTGCTGTGGAGACCTGATCGTTCCGCCACAAGAGGGTACCACCGGCTAGGTACATGATTTCATCATTGTTGGGATCTAGTTCAAAAGGGTTGACGAACAAAAATCCACCCGCACCAGAGGGAGTGATGCTTTGAAAAGAAGTAGGAATATCGCTGTTTGCACTCGCATATTCTAAGCGAAAAGTAGTGCCCAGCTGTGCTGAAACATAGCGGGATGTACCGTCTTGACTGAATGCATTGTATGAACCATCTCCACTAAATTGATCTGTCCACGTAGCAGTGCCAGAAGATGATGTGGTGAGCCATGTACTGTTATCCTGAAATCCCGCCATGATCTGATCCCCTGGGCCAAAGGACAAAGCGTACACCTGAGTCGTCAGGTACCCGTTATTCAGAGAACTCCAGGCCACAGGCTCCGTTCCACCTGAACTGGCTTGGATGTCTGTTGTGAAACTCAACCCACCATCGTGTGCAGAAATTACCTGATCGGGATCAGAAGGTAAGAACAAGAGATTGTGCTGATCAGGGTGATGGTTGGTGTAAAGTGATACGTTATTTAGCGGGCTGTATCCTCCGATCCAGGCATCAGAGGGTGTTGCGGTGGCAAATCCGTCAAAGGATCGATAAATGTTGGTTGTTCCAATAAAAACCAGGTTTTCATTGTTAGGGTGAATTCTCACATACTGATCGTAACCACCTTGTGTATTTGTATTTCCAACCGACCCTCCAAAAGCAGGCAAGTTGGCCGTACGATTTTCCCATACTCCCGGAATGCCATCTGTATCGCCTGCATCAAAGGTGAATTTCCAGAAGTCGTGTCCTAAAGCACTGGGCGTATTTGAAGCAAAAAGATAGAGTACATCTTCGTTTGAAGGTGCGGTTCGAACGGTCACCCGTCCAAAGCTTGCTGGAAAAGAGCCTGGTGTAATGTTCTCCCAGGTCCCAGAAGCTCCATCCGTTGCTCTGAATACCCCTCCAACCCCTAACGTAGTTCCATCATTGTCCGAATCCAAAGTGGCATAGAGTACACCGTTTGATGTGACATGGATATCGGAAATATTATCAAATTCTCCTTCTAGTACCTGACTAAAAGAAGTTCCTCCATTAGTAGATCTCCAGATTCCTGCGAACGTAGCTACATAAACATCGCCTGTTGTAGGATGTACCACAATACCAAAGTTCAGATCAAATGGGTCGCCGGAAGAGAAAGTTTGAGGCGTACTGTTTACCGTGGTTGCAAGTGGAAGAAACGTATCTCCATTATCAATGGATTTGTAAATTCCGTTCCCCTGGTAGAATCCAGAGCCATTTCTGGCGCTGGCGGAGTTACCAAGTCTTTCACCTGTACAGTAATACCAAATATTTTGGAATCCCGGACGAGGATCCTGGACAATATCGGTAATAGAGGGGTGCTCTGCTGCCGGGGTGATTCGACTCCAGGTGGCACCGGCATCTAATGACTCCCACAAACCACCGGAGACACCACCGGCCAAAATCCGGTCTTCATCATTGAGGTCTAACGCTAGTGCTCGGGTCCTACCTCCAACATTGAATGGACCTCTGTTTACCCATGGAGAAGATTGATCACCCGGAGCTGATTCAAGATAAATCGTATTACGTTGCTGTAATGAGCGATCCTGCAGATGCGAACGTTCTGAATTTACATACATCAATTCTTTCTCCCGGATGTCTTTTGGAATTTCTCCAGTGAGTGGATTGGCCAATCGTTGCAGGTCAAAGGCAGCCCTAAGATCTGGATTATCCTCCTTCGCTGAGAATTCCGTCGCTGTATTACCTTCTATGATTTTCTTGAGATTGAAGCGTTTGCCTTGCTGCATTTGTTTGACTGCCTCATCCACGGTCGGAGTCGTATTTGTGGGTGGTTTAGCGGTTTGGGCAATGGTGCAGGTGATTCCAAAAATCCATGTCATTGCGAGCACATAGTGCCGTAATGTAAGGGGCTTCTCGATTCTCTCTCTCTTGTTTTTCATAGGTAGGGGTTTTTACTTTTTTGTATAAATGCCAATGATGAATTTCTTGTCTCTGCTATCTTCATTTAATCCGATTTCAGTCGAAACCTCAGCTTCAAAGACATCACCTGCCACCAATCCTGGCAAGGGTTGATAATTACGATTAGGGAATACCGTTGATGTGGAGGCGAGTGAAAAGGTAAACTGAGCATCCAACGTATCTCCGGATTTCAAGAAGCCCAAAAAGGAATGACCTCTGCCTACTACCTCATCTACGCTGATTCTTGCCTTGCAGGGATATGTATTACATACTCCTGACGCCCTTTCATCTATTTCATGAACTTTTAGGACGGTACCTAGAATCAACGTGGCCTCCGGACTAACGGTCGGTTTGGATCTTATTTCCTTATTGGCTACGTCTGCAATTTCCTTTGTAATGGTGTCTGCAATGGATCGATTCTCGTCAAGTTGATTGTTTAGTGATGCCTCTTGCCTCGAAGATTTACAGCCCAATAATAATACTAGGATGAGCAGGGGCAACTTAAGACGATAAGGCAGTTTCATAGGCGTGACCCTAATTTAATAAGAATTCCACCAGTCGCAGCTTCAGTGTTGCTTAATTTACTGTTAAGAATTCATAGATGCTTCCATGAGTTTGGTGTACTCTTGCATCACGTACCGAATGGATCGGTAGCTTCCGTGCAGGGCGTTTCGGACCTCCTCCATGTCCATCCATTCGACCTTTTTGATACCCTCCCCTTTTTGAGGGGCCATCTTCTCGTCGTCTACACATTTCATGGAGTACCAATGGGTCTTTTTTAAGATGTATTTCTTCCTGCTTACATAAGTATGCCAAACCGCACCAATCTTTTTATCGATTTTCACCTCCACTCCGGTTTCTTCTGTTACCTCTCGCTTTGCGCAGTGCTTGATGGACTCCCCTTTATCCAGCTTTCCCTTGGGCAAGTCCCACACTTTTCTGCGATAGATCATCAGAAACTTCCCGTTTTTTTCAACAACACCTCCACCCGCTTGTACCACCTTAAATTTCTCTTTCAAGTAATTGATCAGGCTCCGCTTTTTCCGTGAGGAAATAAAGATGGAATGTACTTTTTTGAGCTTCTTATCTGTCATAAGTTTTAGCAGGCTGTCAATCTGATCGAATGATGCATTCATGATCAGTACATCATCTACCAGTACATCCGGCACGATGGTCTCAAATTCTCTTACCACCAGTCCATAGGCACGGTCCATATTGATTTTATCCTCTGACAGAATATAGACTGGGATATCGTTGATGAAAATTTTCATGACTCAGAAATGTATCGGTAAGTAAGCCAATAAATAAAAAGCAAACAAGTGATCGAGGTTGTTGAATTGTGAAAATCTATGCCCTTACTTTGCCGACCCATGAGCATAAAAATCTACAACCCTCAACTTGCCGCAGAAATCGCAGCTGACCTGCTTAAGATCGGTGCTATCAAACTCAGTCCGGAAAATCCCTTTACCTGGGCCTCCGGTTGGAAATCACCGATTTATTGTGACAATCGACTAAGTCTGTCCTTCCCGGAAGTGCGATCAAAAATCAAGACAGCATTAGCGTTGGCCATCTCTAAGGAGTTTGACGGCATTGATGTCATTGCTGGAGTTGCTACTGCCGGTATCCCACAAGGAGCTTTGGTTGCAGAAGAGTTGGGTCTCCCCTTCATTTATGTTCGATCAAAATCAAAGGGCCATGGCCTGCAAAATATGATCGAAGGCAAAATTGAAAAAGGGCAAAAAATCCTGTTGATCGAGGACCTGGTATCTACCGGAGGAAGTTCATTAGCCGCCGCGGACGCGTTAAAAGAAGCAGGGGCTGAAGTGGCCGGAATGATGGCTATTTTCACCTATGGGTTTGAAGTCTCCGTGCAGAATTTTGCGAAGAAAGGCGTGGAATTGGTGGTGCTGAGTGATTATGCACACCTGCTCGAGCATGCGCAGGACGAGATGATGTTCCAGAACGAGGTATTGAAGACCTTGAAAGAATGGCGTGAAGACCCTGGGGGTTGGGGATAGGCTGGGTAAGGGTACTACTTGGAAATAATGGAATAGTTTCTGTTAACAGGTCTTTATGCAGGTATACAAAAGAGTCTATTTCGAAAATAGTAAGTCGCTCGTGAACCCCTGCTCCGAGGGACGGTCGGAATAAAACTATATCATGAAAATCACCATCGATACATACGCTGATAAGAATGCAGGTGACTTTGAACGTATTTGGATCTCATGGATCACCCAAGCAATGGGATTGAAACCTCAAAAACAGGACCTGCAAGAAGTCCGTAACCCATTCGAAAGCTACGTCACCAATGGTGGTATGGCTTTTTATGTCAATACGCACGAACGGTGTGTCGGAGTGGTTGCAGTAAAAAAGTTGAATGAGACCGCTTATGAGTTTTGCAAACTTGTCGTGGACGAAAAAGCTCGTGGCCTGGGGCTAGGTAAAAAACTAGTACAAAGGTGTATCGACTTCGTCAATGAGGTCAATGGCCAAGCCTTGTATCTTCAAAGCTTTCATAAACTAGACATCGCACTAAAAATGTATAAAAAAATGGGGTTTACAAACGCTGAAGCCCCAAAGGAAATGTTGGTCGTTGAACGTACCGAAGTAATCATGAAGAAGGAATTATAAATCGCCAATGGTACGGAGTCAAAAGCCTAAAGCAGCTCACATAAGTAGTCCCAGCCAACAGACCCCGTCTCCGCTAGCAAAAAGAGCAACAAAGTATCAAAGTCAGAAGCTCCGCTATCTTAGCAGGCATGATTGATACTTCGCTAGACACCTCCAACTTCTATTTCCTACTGGCGGTCTTTCAAGGCCTTGTACTGGCCTCCATCATCATATTTCGTGGCACGTTCCGAAAAACGAATTTCTTTTTTGGAATGCTTATTTTACTTTTCTCAATTTCACTTCTGCACCTTATACTGGAAGAATCCATCAGTGCTTTCAATTCAAAATTTCCCATTCCCATGGAGTTTAGCCTGGCATATGGACCGCTCGCTTACCTACACATAGTGTACATCAAAGATCCAAAAAGAAGATTTCGGAGCAAAGACTACCTGCACTTCTTGCCTTCGCTATTGCTCGACGTAATCGTCTTTACAACTGTTTTTTTATATGTTCGTTCAAACTTGGACTGGGCTTATAAGAATCTTCTGGTGATTCAATCCACTGCCTTGGTCATGGCACTGATTGGAGCAATACAGTTAAGCATCTATACCTATTTCATTTACAAAGAATCATTGCAGGCTAAGTTGGTACTTCG
>CAZQJU010000152.1:0-7342 GCA_964593185.1 uncultured Roseivirgaceae bacterium | reverse complement strand
ACCTCCATTCATTGCTATTTTTCCTGATGGGCTGGACCTGGGTGCTGGCGCTCATATTTGAAGACTTTGAAGACTATGGCCTACCAATCACAGGGCTCTTGATTACCCTCTATTCAATCATTAGCTACCATAAAGTGTACAAAATCAAAGTCATCTGGGGCGTCTTCCGTGTGTTTATGATTGGAATTGTCTACACGGTTGTATTGAGCTTTTCTCTTTTGCTTGGCGTGATGATTTCAATCGCGCTGATCTAGGAATTTCTCAAACCCTGAAACAATTTTTTCAATCTCTTCTGAGCCTATCGAAATGGAAACAAAAAGGGATTCGAATTGGGAGGGAGCCAGGTAAACACCTTGTTCGAGCATAAATCTGAAGTATCTCCCAAATTCAGCTGTGTCACAAGATTTTGCCGACTCGAAATCTACCACATTTTGATCGGTAAAAAACAGGCTAAACATGCTTCCAATGTGATTGAGGGTATAGTTAATCTTCCTCTTTTTCAAAGCCTTGGCATATCCATCCACAATCTTTTTGGTATTCCTTTCAAGTTCGTTGTAAATAGATGGTCGGTCATTGAGAATGGACAATTGAGCAAATCCTGCTGCCATTGCCACGGGATTACCCGACAGCGTTCCTGCTTGATAGACTGGGCCTTGAGGAGACACAAAATCCATAATATCTTTTCTTCCACCATAGGCACCCACAGGCATTCCACCTCCGATGATTTTTCCCAAAGTGGTGAGATCAGGCTTTATTTTAAAAACCTCTTGAGCTCCACCTCTTGCCAAGCGGAAGCCGGTCATCACCTCATCAAAAATCAAAATCACCCCTTCCTGATCGCAAAGGGAACGTAAACCTTCCAAAAATCCTCTTTCAGGAATCACGCAGCCCATGTTTCCGCCTACTGGTTCAACTATAATAGCTGCGACTTCTTCTTTGTTGGCTTCAATGACTTCTTTTACTTTTTCCAGATCATTGAATGGAGCCAAGAGCGTATCTTTTGCAGTACCGCTTGTTACTCCCGGACTGTCAGGTGTGCCCATGGTGACTGCGCCACTTCCTGCCGCAATTAGGAAAGAATCTCCATGACCATGATAGCATCCTTCGAATTTCAAGATCTTGTCCCGCTTGGTGAATCCACGGGCCAGGCGAATGGCTGACATGGTAGCTTCCGTACCTGAATTCACCATGCGAACTTTTTCAATCGAGGGTACCATATCCACGATAAGTTCGGCCAATTCCACTTCTTTCCTGGAAGGCGCACCGAAAGAAGGTGATCCAATCACTGCTTTGAAAATAGCCTCCTCCACTTCCTTTCTGGCATGTCCCAAGATCATGGGTCCCCAGCTATTGATCAAGTCAATGTAGCGATTTCCATCTTCATCATACAGATAGGCTCCCTCTGCTTTCGCAAAAAAAATAGGGTCACCCCCTACTGCCTTGAACGCACGGACCGGCGAATTTACTCCTCCCGGGATGTACTGCTTTGCTTGCTCAAAAAGCGCTTTACTGGTATTTATGTTCACTCCGTTGGCACTGGTTTATTCTTCGATAACTAACCGCAAATTCCTTAGTCTTGTTATGGGGGCTACCTGATTATCATGAAACTGATCATATTTTAATCCATACATGATCTTACCTTCTATCCGACCATTGAGGTCGTGAAGTCCTTTTTGAAAGTACTTTCCATGTGTTTCTAGCAATTGGCCGAGTTGATAGGTCAACTCATATCCAATCAAATGGTATTGACCAGGCTCGCGCCCTAGCTCTGAGATAAAGTTTTGTTCTAAATCTGCATAAACTGCTGACTCCCTTTGAAACAGTGACGGACTTATAAAGGCAATCTCCAATCGTTCGAGCTGATTGTAGGAGATGGTAGAAAAATTCAACCAACTGTCATACCCTATGATACCGATCGTATCACTTCGTACCTCTGCCAGTGAAATGAAATTGTTGACCAATAGGTTACTAGAAGAAGCAACAAAAATATGGCCGACACTGTCCTCCACCACATTGAATCGTTCTTCATAGTATTCCGTGATCGGATTACCCTCCTGGTCTTTTATCAAGGCACCACTCCGCTCCCCTCTTAATGGTCTGTTTTTCACGATTCTTCCGGGAATTAATGCAATGGAATCCATTTCCACCTTTGTATATTGATCGTCGAGTCTTACTTCATATTTTTCTGTAAAATCTTTCTGCACCTGCTGAGCACTCTCGTTTGTCATGCGTTCAAATCGAATCACAAAAAAGCTATCTTGTTCAATCTCTTCTAAGTAGGTCCTGGCAACAAGGCTATCTCGATCAGTTTCGTAAAATATGAATGCTTTCTTATTCTTGGTGAATTTCCTTTTTGCATATTGAGCTGCCACTCTACCCTGCGTCTCATAGGATGGCTTAAACAAATAGCTGAATGGATTGTCTCCCACAATGGCCCCGTTAGCAGACAATGGGTTGATCATGGTCTTCTTCTCGTTAAGCGAAAAACTTGATATCACGTCAGTCGGTCCTGAGTATAGTGGCCCTACCAATACATCTGCAGCATCCAGTTCACCACTTTGTACCAACTGGCCCGTAAGGTCTTCTCGCTTCTTGGTATCAAAAGGAAACAACTCAATTCGTATCCCTTCCTTTTCCAGGTCCTTTTGAGCCATATTCATGCCCATATACAAATCCCAAATAATGGTGTTGCGAAGAACCGACTGTGGATTTTCAACTGAATCAAACATGAAAGGTAACACAACAGCTATAGCATACTGCTCTTTTTTGATGTCCGGGAGATTGGCCTCCTCTCCCTTGATTTCAATCTCAAATTTCTCCTGTAGCTCTTTCAGTAATTGCTGATCTCTTTCACTGTATGGAAGTTGCATAATCTCCATGGCCAAAATGGAGCCTAACTCTTTGCTTTCCGGATTAAGAACGTAGGTGTTTTTTAAGTCTTCATACGAAAGACCGTCAATCGTCTGTTGCATGACCAGCGCCTGTAAATCATCTGGAAGTTGATTCAGATAACGAAAACTGGCGGAATAATTCTGTAGGTCAAAAGCTGATCTGGCAAGCCAATAACGAACTTCCAGCTGCTGATCCCAATCAGCATAGTTGATTGAAACCTGCCTCCACATATCATAGGCCAGCTTCGTCTCTCCATTCTTGTATGCAGCCAAAGCAAAATAGAAGGACGCATACCGCTCAAAGGTCTTATCTTCTGCTAAACTTTGAAATCCAAGCTTCGCTGCTGCATAATTTCCCAAAGAAAACTGACGCTTGGCCTCCAAGTATTCAGCTTGATTGGATTGGGAAAACCCATAGAATCCAAGAACAAGAAGACAAAAAGTAATGATATACCTCACTTCAACCGATTTACTTCAAAGCTAATGATTATTCCCACTCGATGGTGGCGGGGGGCTTAGAACTGATATCGTACACAACACGATTCACACCCTTTACCTGGTTGATAACCTTATTTGAGACCCGACCAAGAAACTCATAAGGTAAATGGACCCAGTCGGCGGTCATACCGTCAAGACTCGTCACTGCCCTGAGTGCGACAACATTCTCGTAGGTTCGTTCGTCTCCCATGACACCAACAGATTGAACGGGAAGCAACATGGCTCCTGCTTGCCATACCGCATCGTAATGCCCTTCTTCCTTGAGGCCATTGATAAATATGGCATCAACTTCCTGCAAAATCCGGACCTTCTCTGCGGTAATATCACCCAAGATTCTGATTCCAAGACCAGGTCCCGGAAATGGATGCCTCCCAAGAATAAAATCTGGGATTTCAAGTGTTTTACCAACATTTCGAACCTCATCTTTGAATAACGTATTTAGTGGCTCCACCACCCTAAGGTTCATCTTAGCAGGGAGTCCTCCAACATTGTGATGCGATTTAATCGTAACCGAAGGTCCATTCACTGATACAGACTCGATTACATCCGGATAGATGGTACCTTGTCCCAGCCACTTCACATCTTGTATTTGCTTGGCTTCCTCATCAAATACTTCGATAAAGACTCTTCCAATTATTTTTCGTTTTTTCTCCGGTTCCGTTTCTCCTTTCAACTCCGCATAAAATCGGTCTTTTGCATCTACTCCTTTCACATTCAGACCAAGTCCCTCATAAGAGCGAAGTACATCCTCAAATTCGTTCTTCCTAAGAAGTCCATTGTCAACGAAAATGCAGTAAAGGTTTTTTCCAATGGCGCGATGGATCAGCATTGCCGCCACTGAAGAATCCACTCCTCCGGATAGGCCAAGCACCACCTTGTCGTCACCCAACTTGTTCTTTAGCTCAGCAACAGTCTCCTCAACAAAGATGTCGGGGGTCCAGTCCTGCGACGCTTCACATATGTGCACTACAAAATTTCGAAGAATGGTCTTTCCCTGGATGCTGTGGGTTACTTCAGGGTGAAACTGAATCCCGTAGGTATCACTGCCTTCAATTTTGAACCCGGCAACAGGAATTGATTCGGTGTTGGCGATGAGATGAAAATGAGAAGGGAGCTCTGTAATGGTGTCTGCATGCGACATCCAAACCTGCGAATCCACGTGAACTTCCTTGAGCAGATCAAAGTGCGAATCAACACGCTTCAGGTTGGCTCGTCCATATTCACGATGATCTGACTTAGCAACCGTACCCCCGTTTTTCTTGACCAGGAGCTGTGCTCCATAACAAACCCCTAAGACAGGAATGCCTTCAAATTGGCTTAGTTCGACATCGGGAGAACCTTCATCCAAGACTGAGCAGGGTCCTCCAGATAAGATCACCCCTTTTATGTCTGGAGTCATTTCGAACTTACTAAAGGGATGTATTTCACAGAAAACATTCAATTCGCGAACTCTTCGAGCAATGAGCTGCGTGTACTGCGAACCAAAATCGAGTATGAGGATCTTATCTTGCATGCCGCAAAATTACAGGCTTATTTGATTCAAAAAACGGATAATTAACATTGTAGTCATTTTCGTTTCCTACCTTCACGGCCTCAAACAATGTTCATGAAAAAACTGATCGTTTTAGGCGTATTTTTCGTGCAAGCGATTGCATTCGCTCAGGACAAGCCAAAGCTTGTGGTCGGCATTGTTATTGATCAGATGCGGCAGGACTATTTGTACCGTTTTAGCGAGAAGTTTGGTGAGGATGGCTTCCAGCGATTCAAAAATCAAGGGTATACCTTCAAAAATGCCCATTACAACTACGTGCCTACCTATACTGCACCTGGGCACGCTTCCATTTACACCGGAACGACCCCATCCAACCATTCCATCATTGCAAATTATTGGTATGATAAGAAAATAGGGAGAAGCAGGTACTGTGTAGCCGATGAATCGGAGGTATCCGTGGGAGGCAGTGAGCAAGCCGGTAAAATGTCGCCCAGGAATCTACAAGCATCAACGATCACGGACGAACTACTGTTAACCACCAACTTTCGCTCGAAGGTGGTTGGCGTCAGTATTAAGGACCGAGGCTCAATCTTACCCGCTGGACACAATCCCACAGGCGCCTATTGGTTTGACAGCAAGACTGGTAACTTTATTACGAGTTCCTATTATCTCGAAAAGCTTCCCATTTGGGTCGAAACTTTCAATAATCAGAAACTTGTCAACCATTACTTAACCCAGTCCTGGGAACCACTACTTCCCATCGAAGAATATGTGGAAAGTACGCCAGATGAAGTCCCGTACGAAAATGCCTTTAAGGGTCAAAGCAGTGCAGTATTTCCGTACATCCTTCCTGAACTCGTAAAAAACAATGGTATTGGGATCATTCGCACTACCCCTTACGGTAATACGCTGGTGATGGACATGGCCATCGCCGCAATCGAAGGTGAAAGCCTGGGTGATGATCAAATAACCGATTTTCTGGCCGTATCCTTTTCTTCTACAGACTATGTTGGACATGCATTCGGCCCGAATTCCATTGAACTTGAGGACACTTACCTACGTCTTGATCTCGAGCTTCAACGCTTGTTTGAGTACCTGGATCAATCCTTTGGTGACGATTACCTGGTTTTCCTTACTGCCGATCACGGTGTAGTGGAAGTGCCCCAATTCCTCTTGGATAATAAGATGGCAGGAGGCTACCGCAACAATGAGAACACTGAGAAAAAGGTAGAGGAGGCACTGATTGAAAAATTTGGAAAGGGAGAATGGATTGAAAACCTCTCCAACAATCAGGTATTTCTCAACCATTCGTTAATTGAAGAACGAGGTATTGATCTTAAAGTCTTTAGGAACTTTCTGAAAAAGACCATTTTAAAGCTAGATGATGTTTCGCGTGTCTATACCGCAGATGAGATCGCTGCAAACACTGCAGCCGATCCTTTCAAAGGGCGACTTGCAAATGGATTTAACATGCAGATGTCCGGTGACTTGCTTATTGCACTGAAACCGGGTTTCCTGAACGAGAGTGGTTACGACAGAAAGGGTACAACACATGGTTCTGGATATACCTATGACACGCATGTCCCAATCTTGTTTTATGGACAAGGGATCAGAGCAGGATCTTCTGTGCGACCAGTCTCGATTACTGATATCGCCCCCACACTGTCCATGCTTTTAGAAGTTTCGCTTCCAAGCTTTTGTACTGGAAAACCACTGATTGACCTTTTTGAAAATGAATGACATGTTCGGTTTACTTTTTGATATGGATGGGGTGATCATCGACAATCACCAATACCATTTTCTTTCCTGGCAGAAACTAGCGGAAAAACATCACATTGAAATCACGGAAGAATTCTATCGGACCCAGATGAATGGTCGCACATTCAAGGGAATCGTAGAAGTGGTTTTCAAAGGCGAAATACCTCTTGAGGATGCGAGAGCGATTGCTTACGAAAAAGAACGAATCTATCGGGAACTGTACCAACCTCACTTAAAACCCACTGAGGGTCTAATGGATTTTCTAGAGGCTGCCCGGGAAGCAGGCATTCCCCTTGTAGTAGGGACCTCGGCCCCAGTAGAAAATGTGGATTTTACGCTTGACGGGCTCAATATCCGAGATTATTTCAAAGGAGTTGTGGACGATCGGGCGGTATCCAAGGGTAAACCTGACCCCGAAGTCTATCTGAAGTGCGCGAAGTTGGCCGGCATGAGTCCGGAAAACTGTGTTGTTTTTGAAGACGCTGTGTCGGGAATTAAGGCAGGAAAAGCGGCAGGCGCAAAAGTCATTGGATTAGCAACTTCACACAAACGCCATGAACTTGAAGCAGATTTAATCGTTGATAACTTCACACAAATTGACCTGGACGTGATTCAAGAAGTTCTGAACGCATGAAAACCTTCGCACTACTTTTTTTCATCGGTACCGTTTCTTGTGCACTTTCCCAAGAAGTGAAGATTGCCA
>CAZQJU010000151.1:0-7349 GCA_964593185.1 uncultured Roseivirgaceae bacterium | reverse complement strand
TCCTGAACTTCTTTGATCGATAGAAAGGCATTTTTTAAAATTTGCTTTTCCAACTTATTGAGTTCATTCAATCGGATAAATCTTCCGGAATCGTGGTCAGCCAAGCCATTTTTAGCCCTCTGCGCCATGAATATTTCATAGCTTTCGGCAGCCGATTCAAATAGACTCTGGTTATTGGGTTCGATTTGCGCCAGCTTTTCAAATCGTCTAACGGTATTTTGGATTCCGACAATATTATGATCAAGAAGCAAAAGTCTGGCTGCATCTGCTAACGGCATCATAGCCCTTTTTTTGATATCAAACTCATCCTTGTGTTCTCCGCCCCGTTCTACGAGAAAGTTTTTGAAAAAGGAAAGTGGAGATGCACTTTGCAAGGCATTTTGCGCGAGGAAATTCAGGAAAATAGAATTTGTTGAAATGGTTTCCAGAAGATGCTTATTCAGTTCTTTAATCAACTCATCAGCTCCAAATCCCTTTCGAAAGTCGAAGAATATGGTAGAGTCCATGACAGACTTCGGATCGGGAGACGTGATCCAATGCTTAAAGTACTTTTTCCACTCGGATAGTGGTTGGCAATACATGGGATTTCGTGCCATGATATTGGCCGGACATTCTACAAACCCGCATAGGATTAAGGTATCATTCACTTCAGTCGCAACTTTTAAAAGAAGCTGTTGTGTTTTTTCATTTTCGGTGCTGTCCTCAAAAACGATCGCATTGTCTTGATCGGTTCTAAGCAATTGCTCCTCTCGGCCTTCACTGCCTAAGCTTAGCCAGCAAAACCTGATTGATTTTGCTTCCGGATACTTTTCTAAGGCATTGAAGATTGCTTTTTCGATGATCGTGTCATTGATCTTGGTGATGAGCGTAGCAAGTAATGAGGTTTTCACTTCCTGGTTCAGGTACTCTTCGAGAAGACGCTCTGCTTGGTCGCGAACTTTCTTCCACTCGCTAGGACGGTCTGACTTTTTAATTGACTTTAGGAGAGAAGCAGGATGATTTTGTTGAGACATCACCACATCATGATCCGAGATGATTCCTCGAATCATCGACTTGTCGGTACCATCTTCTGTGACCACCAAATGATGCACGCCAGTTCGAATCATTTCCATTACCACTTCGGATAAAGTAACAGCTTCATTGATGGTTTTCACAGGAGAGGACATAATGGAATGGATCGAATCTTTCGGGCTCCTTTCTTTAGCCAAGACTTTGTTCCTGAGATCGGTGTCCGTGACAATACCGATAGGGTGACCCAATTCATTTTGGATGACAATGGAGCCCACACCAAATTGACTCATCACCTTGGCTGCCTCTGCAATCGTTACTTCTTGGCTGCTGATGACTTCTTTCGAGTACTCCATTCTTGGTGCAATCAAAGAAGCATTGATTTCAGATTTCTCTCGATCAGCTCTTACAATGATCTGACCTGCAGCGTACCCGCTCGCAAAGTAGCTAGCAAAACGCGTATTGGTTTGAAAGAGCTGTTCAAAAAGCGTCTGAGGAAAAGCATAAACCAATGACTCTTCCAATGACTGAGCCGTCATCGAGTAAGGGCTTTTGGTAATGATCGAACGGACACCGAAGATATCACCAGGTTCACATTGATCTACTAGCACCTCCTTGAGGGACTCGTTTTTGAAAAGCTTAACATTTCCCTGATTTAGGATAAAGCAAAATCCTGACTGAGCCTCTCCCTCTTTGAAGATAAAGTCATTGGGTCGATAAAAACGAACAGTAATGCGGGAGGCAAGCTGATCAAGATCTGATTGCTGCATCTGATCAAAAGGAGGATAATCCTTCAAGAAGTATGCCACACGATCTGTGATAAGGTTGCCCATCGCTATTTGTTAGTTCAAATTGCCTCCCAGGGATTGAGCAAGCAAGCTTTTTTGAGCAAATGAATCCATCTGATCCTATTCTAATCCTGCTCCAGAAATGATTTGCTCCACAACCTCAGGATTAAGTAATGTCGAGGTATCACCGAGGTTTGAAACATCTTTGCTCGCCACCTTACGCAAGATTCGTCGCATAATTTTTCCGGAACGTGTTTTTGGTAATCCCGGAACAATCTGTACTTCATCTGGTTTGGCAATAGGTCCGATAATATTTCGCACAGTATCCTTGATTTCTTTCTTTAGACTTTCCTCTGTACGTCCCTCCATATCGCAAATGACATAGGCGTAAATGCCTTGTCCTTTAACGTCATGCGGAAAACCAACAACGGCAGACTCCACAACTTTAGGATGTTCATTGATGGCATTTTCAACCTCTGCCGTACCCATTCGATGGCCTGAAACATTGATAACGTCATCCACTCGACCCAAGATTCGAATGAAGCCATCGTGATCTCGCTTGGCACCATCGCCCGTGAAGTACATGTTTTCGTAGGTTGAGAAATAGGTCTGCTTGCATCGTTCATGATCTCCGTAAGTTGTTCGAAGCATGGATGGCCAGGGAAATTTGATGCAGAGATTACCTTCTACGTTGTTGCCCGTGAGCTCATTACCCTCTGCATCCACAATGATGGGTTGGATGCCAGGCAGAGGGAGTGAAGCGTGTGCGGGTTTGTTGGGTGTAATTCCAGCCAAGGCTGAGATCATGATTCCCCCTGTCTCCGTCTGCCACCAGGTATCCACCAGTGGACAGTTTCCCTTTC
Source organism: uncultured Roseivirgaceae bacterium (assembly GCA_964593185.1). GTDB lineage: Bacteria > Bacteroidota > Bacteroidia > Cytophagales > Cyclobacteriaceae > Ekhidna. The sequence continues at coordinate 4,690 of CAZQJU010000151.1, read as the reverse complement.
CTACATGAGAGTGGTACCAATGCCAGGCCTCCTCGTTGATGGGTTCTCCCACCGAACCGATCACTTTTAAAGAGTCTAATGAATAGGGTTCCAGAGGCTCTAGTCCAAAGGCCTGTAGGGCCCGGATCGCTGTTGGGGCAGTATAAAACTGGTTTACTTTGTATTTGTCCACGATAGCCCAGAACCTTCCAGCATCGGGATAGGTCGGCACACCCTCGAACATCACCGTCGTAGCGCCTGCTAAAAGGGGGCCATATACAATGTAAGAATGCCCTGTGATCCACCCTACATCTGCGGTACACCAGTATACATCACCTTGGGAATATTGGAAAACGTTGAGAAACGAATAGTAGGTATATACCATATAGCCACCACAGGTGTGCACTACGCCTTTCGGTTTTCCTGTGGATCCGGAGGTGTAGAGAATGAACAACATGTCTTCCGCATCCATCTCCACGGCTTTGAATTCTTTTGACTGACCCGCGATAGCATCATGCCACCAGATATCCCTGCCCTTCTTCATGGCCACCTCAGCACCAGTCCTTTTAAACGTGATAACCTTTTCGACCGAAGTAGTTTTTTCAAGTGCCTCATCCACTACTGCTTTAACCGGTATGTTCTTTGAGCCTCGAAAGTTTCCATCGGAAGTAAGGACCATTTTGGCATCACAATCATTGATTCTGTCTGCAAGGGAGGTGGAAGAGAATCCAGCAAAAACAATGGAATGCACCGCACCAACTCTCGCACAAGCAAGCATAGCCACTGCAGCTTCAGGAATCATGGGCATATAGATGATGACGCGATCTCCTTTTTCGATGCCGTTGGCCTTTAGGGCATTAGAAAACTGGCAGGTCATTTCGTAGAGTTCTTTATAGGTTATGATCCTGTTTTCCTCGTTAGGCTCATTTGGTTCCCAGATAATGGCGGTATCGTCGCCTTTGGTAAACAGATGCCTGTCCAGGATGTTTTCTGTGATGTTTAGTTTACCGTTGACAAACCATTTTATGTTGGGTCCAGTAAAGTCCCATTCCAACGTTTTGTCCCACGGTTTCTTCCAATGAAACGATTCGGCTACCCGTCCCCAGAATTCTTCTGGTTGGAGAACACTTTTTTGGTATTCGTGTATGTAACCTGAGAGAGTTTGAATTTTTTGGCTCATAGTTCTTGAGTTTATGCTAGTGATTTAATTGTCAATTTTTGGGTTCAAGTATTTTATGGATTTCATCTAAAATAACTGGATCGTCCACGGTGGCAGGCATGAAAAAATCAGCTCCAATGAACATTTGTCTCATTGTTTTTCTGAGAACTTTTCCCGATCTTTTTATGGGAAGTCTTTGCACTTCTGATTCTGTCTTTGCGTATGCCACAGATCCAATTTTTCTTTGTCATTTCTTTAGGTTAACCGTTTAACTTCTTTTACCAACTCTCTGGTGCTAAAAGGCTTGGACAGGTACAGGTCTGCTCCCATTTCATAGCCTTTCTCAATATCTTCTTGCTTAGATTTCGCACTTAGAAAGATCACCTTTGTTTCTTTTTTTTTCTCGTCATTTTTGATGTATTGGCAGACCTCATACCCATCCACATTAGGCATCATAATATCAAGTACGATGATGGAAGGTTGATCATTATCGATGATGGTAATGGCTTCACTTCCATCCCTTGCCACAAAAACTTGGTACCCTTCCTTTCTCATAAGGAATTCAAGTGACATTAGGATGTTTGGTTCATCATCAACGATCAAAATTTTTTTCTTCATAGCTTAATTTGCGTGTATTGGTAGTTTAATGGTAAAGTGCACCCCTTTCTCATATTCGCTCTCCACCGCTATTGATCCTTTGTGAAGCTCTACTATTTTCTGCGTAATCGATAGCCCCAAACCGGACCCTTTAGGTTTTTTGCGTGTTTGATCTCTCGCTTGAAAAAACTTGTCAAAGATTTGATCAAGGTTTTCTGGTTTAATGCCTTTTCCATTATCCATGACGGAAATCTCCAGGTAATCATCTGATAGCTTGCCTATCACCTCAATTCTGGCATCTGAGGGCTTTGCATAATTTACGGAGTTACTAAGAAGATTGATGAAGACTTGCTTAAGACGGTCCTCATCCCCGATGATCTGTTGCAGTCTTACTTCGGCTGGGAAGTCTTTGATCAGATGGATGTCCTTGGATTTTAAAAGGTGTTCCATGCTCAGCAGGGAATCCTCTACGATTTTGTATGGAATTACAATTTCGTTTCGGATGGTGACAGCTCCGGATTCCAGTTTTTCCATCTCTAAAACTTGGTTGATCAATCGTGTCATTCGATTGATTTCGTCGTTGATGGTTGTTAAAAATTGATCTTTTTCCTCCAACTCCGGATTGTCCTGTATTATTTCAACGAAAGCTTTGATCGACGTCAGCGGTGTACGAAGTTCATGTGTCACCGTAGAGATGAAATCATCTTTTTCCTGATCAACGTTTCGTAGACGATTGTTGGCCGTTTCAAGTTCCTCCGAGCGTACCAAGAGCTCTTTAGATTTAAGTGTAAGCTCTTTATTTAGCAATGAAAGCTCACCAGATTCCTTAAGTAAATGGATTACATCATCGATTAGAATTTCCTCTTCTTGTGCGATGGAGGAGATAAGCATTCGTGAAGATGCCGCACCAATCGCACCGGAAAGCAGCCGTTCAATGAAATTGACGAACTGATAATCGGTCTTCTCCGGATTGAGTTTGCCATAATTGTTTTCATAGGAATTGATGGCTACTCTGGTCCTACTCTTGCCCAAGAGATTTTCGGAAAGTTTGATCAACTCTCGCTGCACTAATTTCCCTTTCCATACCACAGAATCATTTTCGGACTTCTTGAATATGTCCACATAGAGTTCAGCAATATTTCGCTCTTTGGCAGACTGTTTGGTGAGAAGTGATACCCCAAAGAAGAGGGAGAAATTAAAGAATAAGCTCCAAAAGGTTCCATGGGTAATGGGAGACATCTGGGAACCAAATAGCGAAGATGGCTTCAGCCAGCTCAGGCTAAATAGCCCTTCACTCATGAGCTGATCAGGAATCCAGCCGATCGTTGAAAGTGGTGGCAGTACGAGGGTATACCCCCAGATCAAAAACCCAACCACAAGTCCGCTGATGACCCCTTTCTTGTTTGCATCCTTCCAATAGAGGGCCCCCATCAGGGCAGGCAAAAACTGGATCATGGCCGCAAAAGAGATAAGCCCAATCGAAACAATGGAAAACTTATCAGCTACAAGCTTGAAGTAAAGGTAGGCCAGTGTCAGGATCAAAAAGACCGCCAATCTTCTTGAGCGCAAAGGTAGTGAGGCATAAAATGGTCTGTTTTCCGTTTGCTTAAGCAGCAATGGGACAAAAATGTTATTTGAAGCGATCATGCTCAACGCCGTAGTGGATACGATAATCATGCCCGTTGCAGCCGAAAATCCACCAATAAACGTCAAGAGCGCAAGGCCCTCGTTGCCGGTAAACAGCGGAAGCGCTAAAACATAAGAGTCCGGGCTGATTGACTCAGGCAAATAGATTTTTCCTGCTAACGCAATGGGAACTACAAAAATATTGATCACAAATAGGTACAATGGAAATACCCAACTGGCAGTTTTAAGATGGTGTTCTCGTACATTTTCTGCCACGGTAACCTGAAATTGTCTTGGTAGCAGGATGATGGCAGTCATGCTAAGAAGAAGTAGAAAGAACCAGTCAAATCCACGATCGTCTGGTATGGCATTGAAAATAGTACGTTGTACAGCATCAGATTTTGCGAAAAGGTCTCCAAATCCATTGAAAACACCATACGTCACAAAAATTCCGACTGCAAGAAATGCCACTAGCTTCACTACGGAGTCGACTGCAATTGCACCCATCATGCCGTAGTGCTTGTCTGTGGTTTCAATGGACTTGAAGACAAACAGGATTATAAACAATGCGAGTATGATCACAAGATAAAATGCAGAGTCATTTAGAAAATTGGTGCTCAGGTCGGATGCTTGATACGCTCCATGTGTCAAAATCTCGTACGAGCTAATGATAGATTTCAGCTGAATGGAGATGTAGGGGATGATACCTAGTATGGTGAAGATACCTGCGATGATTCCAAGAGAAATGCTTTTGCCATATCGCGATGCAATCAAATCCGGCAAGGTGGATATTCGCTGGGCTTCACAGATTCGAATAAGTTTTCTAACCACAATCCACCAGAGTGGCATGGTAATTACGGGGCCTAAGTAAATGGTTAAAAACTCCCAACCGTCTTCGGTAGCTTTTCCCACACTCCCAAAATAGGTCCAAGCTGTGCAGTATACTGGGATGGAAAGGGCATAAATCCATTTATACTTTGCAAAAGGTCTTCCTGATTTGGCTTTGCGATCTAGTTGATGAGCAAGCAAGAACAGTAGTGCTAGGTAGCCAATGGCAATGGTGATGATGATCCAAGCCTCCATTAGTTGGATTTAGTGTTGGAGGAAAAGAAGATCATGATGACAATCAATGCGATCCATACCACACTGATGTAGTAGATAAACAAAGGAACTCCATTCAGGAATCCCTTTGTAAGCTTTAAAAAAGGAGCATTGAAGAGCAACAGGAAGAAAGCTGAAATACCTACTAAAGCTATATTTTGCTTAGACTTCATCTCCTTAATTTACGCATCAATACTCCAAAAACTACTGACCTAACTAATGATCTTG
>CAZQJU010000150.1:0-7618 GCA_964593185.1 uncultured Roseivirgaceae bacterium | reverse complement strand
TCTCCTAGCTTTGCAACCGATATATGAATTTCCTCAAAAGAAATTTACCCATTCTTGAATGGCTTCCCAATTACGAAAGAACGCAACTTCGTGGTGATGTTTTTGCTGGGCTGACGGTTGGGGTTATGCTTATTCCACAAGGAATGGCGTACGCCTTAATTGCTGGGTTACCTCCTGTCTATGGCTTGTATGCCTCTATCGTTCCAACATTCTTATATGCCATCTTTGGTACCTCAAGACAACTTTCCGTTGCTCCGGTTGCCATGGACTCCCTTCTCGTAGCTGCTGGAGTTTCAGTCTTAGCTCGAGAAGGGACGGATAGCTATATCTCTTTTGCTATTCTCCTGGCCTTTTTTATGGGGCTCTTTCAAATCTTGCTGGGTGTTTTCAGAATGGGTTTTATAACGAATCTTCTTTCCAAACCAGTCATTAGTGGATTTACTTCCGCTGCAGCGATCATCATTGGGCTAAACCAATTGCAGTATCTATTGGGTGTTGAAATAGAAAAAAGCACCAAGATCTACCTCATGCTTGGGAACGCGATGCAAATGATGGATGAGGTTCATTGGTTGACACTAGCACTTGGAGTGTCAGGAATTCTGATCATACGTGTAGCTAAACACTTGCACCAATCAATCCCTGGAGCTTTGATTGCTGTTGTGTTGGGGATTGTTTTTGTTGTTGGATTTGATTTGGATCAAAAAGGAGTCCAGATTGTGGAGACTATACCTGAGGGACTTCCGACTTTTCTCATCCCGGATTTTGCACTAGGAAAGTTCGCCGAATTAATACCGCTCGCAATGACCATCGCCGTGGTCGCATTCATGGAGTCATTTTCGGTAGCAAAAGCCATTGAATCGAGGCGTAAAGATCACAAAGTGGTGGCGAACAAGGAGCTAGTTGGCTTGGGCGCAGCCAACTTTATTGGTGCATTCTTTCAATGCTATCCGGTTGCTGGAGGGTTTTCTCGATCCGCCGTGAACGACCAAGCAGGTGCCCATACACCATTTGCGTCCATCATCAGTGCCCTACTGGTTGGCTTGACACTACTCTTTTTTACCCCCTTGTTTTATTACTTGCCTACCGCCATACTAGCTTCGGTGATTATGGTGGCCGTTGCGAGTCTTATCGATCTGACCTATATCGCTAAATTGTGGAAAGAAAATAAGACCGAGTTTGGCTTGTTGGCTGCGACTTTTTTAGTAACCATCAATTTTAGCATGGTTCCGGGTATCGTTACTGGTGTAGCGCTTTCGATCCTGGTACTATTGTTTAAGTCGGCTTATCCACACATTGCGGTACTGGGAAGACTGGAAGGTCAAAAAGAGTTTAGAAATGTAAAGCGTTTCACAGACTTGGAAATATGGCACGATAAACTCATTCTTAGAATAGATGCGCCACTCAGCTTCATCAACATACAGTACATCCGAGATTACCTGGAAGAGCAATCAGCTAGCAATCCTGCGCTAAACGACATCATCATCGATGCTTCGGCTATTAGTTATTTGGATGCAACTGCTGTGGAAGGGCTGGTAGATATCGTTGAAAAACTAAACGAGAAAGAGATCAAGCTCAGCCTTGCAGAGGTTGTGGGGCCTGTTCGGGACGTCTTGTTTAAGACAGGGTTGCTTCAACGAATTGGGGTTAAAAATGTATTTCTGACATTGAATGAGGCACTCGAAAACGAGACTGCCTCAACGTATGAGAATAGAGAAATTGCAATACAGCATGGATTGGTCACAAAGGATATTGATGAATAGTTTTGTGACTTTTGTCACTTTAAGATGAATTAACCTGTGGTAATTTTGTTACTTAGAAAATGAGTAGAAAATGAAGATTGAACAGATTTATACCGGATGCCTTGCACAAGGTGCATACTATATCGAAAGCGATGGTGAAGCAGCGATAGTGGATCCCTTGAGAGAATCGCACCCGTACATCGAAAGAGCTGAAAAAGTAGGCTCAAAAATCAAGTACATCTTCGAGACCCATTTTCATGCGGACTTTGTTTCAGGTCACGTAGATCTTGCTTCTAAGACGGGTGCAACCATTGTGTATGGCCCTGGTGCGAAGACAGAATACGATATTCATGAGGCGAAGGATGGCGAGGTTTTTGAACTTGGAAAGATCAAAGTGAAAGTGCTACACACCCCTGGTCACACGCTGGAAAGTACTACGTTCCTGGTAATCGATGAAGACGGAGTTGAACACGCAATATTCAGCGGCGACACGCTGTTTATTGGAGATGTAGGAAGGCCGGATTTAGCCCAGAAGGGGACACTTACACAGGATGATTTAGCAGGATATCTCTACGACAGCCTCCGAGAGAAAATCATGACTTTGCCCGATGAGGTGATAGTCTATCCTGCCCATGGCGCTGGTTCTGCCTGCGGTAAGAACATGAGTAAGGAAACCACCGATCTGTTAGGAAATCAGAAAAAAACCAATTATGCGCTAAGGGCTGACATGACTCGAGAGGAATTCATCAAGGAGGTAACCGATGGACTGTTGCCGCCACCACAGTATTTTGCTCAAAATGTGGCCATGAATAAGTCCGGAGCAACAGGCTTGGAGGAAGTACTTGAGAAAGGGAACGTAGCCCTGGATGTTGAGATGTTCGAAGGAATGGCGAATCATGAGGGAGCACTCGTACTGGATACGAGATCGCCACAGGAGTTTGCGAAAGCCCATATTCCAAATTCCATTTTTATTGGGATAGATGGAAGCTTTGCTCCCTGGGTAGGAGCCTTAATTCCTGACCTGGAGCAACCCATAGTATTCATTTCAGAAGAAGGTAGAGAGGGAGAGGTGGTCACCAGATTGTCTCGGGTGGGATATGACAATACGCTTGGATACTTGAAGGGAGGTATTGCAGCTTGGGAAGATGCAGGAAAAGCAACAGACTCAGTGATTTCCATTGATGCTACTGAGTTTGAAGAAGCATACAAAAAGGGAACGGTAGACGTGTTGGATGTGAGAAAACCTTCAGAGTTTGAAGCGGAACACGTTAAGGACGCAGTGAACTTTCCGCTCGATTTTATCAGCGAGAATATGCATGAAGTCAGTGAAGGTACAACCTATCACGTTCACTGTGCTGGTGGATATCGCTCCATTATTGCCGCGTCCATCTTAAAGTCAAGGGGATATCACAACCTTGTGGATATTGCGGGAGGTTTTAAGGCAATTGAAGCCACGGACATTCCGCTTACAGCCTATGTGTGTCCTTCCACTTTGAAAAACTAACTCATGCTTGATTTGATAAAACAGCCTTGGCCGTGGTACGTGGCCGGGCCAATCATTGCTTTCGTCATGGCACTGATGCTTTTCTTCGGTAAGCGTTTTGGTCTGTCTTCTAACCTGAGGACCATGTGCTCCATTTTAGGAGCAGGAAGAAACTGTGAGTTTTTTGACTTCAATTGGAAAGATCAGCTTTGGAATTTGGTCTTCGCAGCAGGGCTGTTGATTGGGGGGGCACTCGCACGTTACCTTCTGACACCAGACGTATCTGTAGTGCTATCGGAAGCCACTGTTTCAGAACTTCGTGGATTTGGCATCGAGCATCCTGGACAAGACATTGTTCCAATCTCCATTTTTTCCTGGAATTCACTAGGTACGCTCAAAGGCTTTGTGATGTTAGTAGTCGGTGGATTTCTTGTCGGCTTTGGTACCCGGTACGCAGGAGGATGTACATCCGGACATGCCATCAGCGGGCTTAGTGATCTTCAATTGCCTTCCCTTATTGCGGTGATTGGGTTCTTTATTGGGGGGCTGACGGTAACCAATTTTGTACTGCCGTACTTACTTGCCTTATGAAATTTCTGAAATACTTACTTGTCGGAATCGTATTTGGTATCACTTTGACCAAGGCGGAGATTATCTCATGGTATCGAATTTATGAGATGTTCCGGTTTCAATCCTTTCACATGTATGGAGTTATTGGTTCTGCGGTACTTCTTGGGATCGTCTTCGTGCAGGTAATCAAACGACGGAAAGTAAAAGCGATCGATGGAGAACCCATCCATATCGCCCCAAAGGAGCGAGGCTTCCTGCGCTATTTAGTTGGTGGAACCATCTTCGGTTTGGGATGGGCTTTGACGGGTGCTTGCCCGGGCCCACTATTTATTTTAGTAGGGAATGGTATATCGGTGATTGCAATCGTAATCCTTTCTGCAATGCTGGGAACCTACGTTTATGGAAGACTGAAAGACAAACTACCTCACTAGCGAGGCAGTCAATCCATTACTTTTTCGACGTAATAGCCACTCAAATCAGGGTTTGCTACCTCATCCAACGGATTAAAGTTGTCGATCGGAATTGTGGACGCGTAAAGATCAAACTGAAACCGCACAATCTTCTGCGTGAATTGCTCAAGGTTTAGAGGACTTGCTGCGTAGTGACCATCAGGGAATACCGTTTGATCTAGCTCGCTTTCTTCCTTCATCTGCTGATGCACATCTACAACTTTGTCTGTCTTCTTATCAAGCAGCTCTGTCGTAAAATGGTAGAAACTTTGAATTTTCTGGCGATAAAATTTCAAATAGTAGGTTTCATTAAACTCCTCGATACTCATGGCAGAACTTAGGTCTAGGATGGTTGAATAATATCTGCAATCTACTTTTAAATGTACTTTCCGGAAAACGATTGGCGTAATTTTTAACAATCTTTCGTTGGTAAGCCATGAATTGGTCAACACTGTCCATCTTAGGGTAAGGCATCACTTTTCAAAAAGAATGGGAAATGATCAAATGATTCCCATTGAAGCCCATTGAATTGATGAATAATCCAGACCTTTGCCATACATTCCTGCATTATTTTTGAAATACGCATACGTAACTTGATAACCTGACAGCACACTATGAAAAACATTGATCTCCAATCTGCTGATACCATTCGAGTCTTATCTGCCGCAATGGTTGAAGCTGCTAATTCCGGCCACCCGGGAGGACCCATGGGAGGTGCAGATTTTGCACACATTCTGTATTCTGAGTTTTTACAATTTGACCCTGAAGATCCGTCCTGGATGTGGCGTGATCGTTTCTTTCTTGATCCGGGTCACTTATCTGCGATGTTGTATGCACAACTGCACTTATTGGGGTACTATACCAAGGAAGATATTGAAGCCTTCCGTCAGTGGGAGTCCATTACGCCAGGCCATCCGGAGGTAGATCACGAGAGGGGTGTTGAGAACACCTCTGGCCCATTGGGTCAGGGGCACGCCATGGGTGCAGGAGCGGCACTTGCTGCTAAATTTTTAGAAGCCAAGTTTGGATCTTGGTCCGCACACACCATTTATGCCTACATCTCCGACGGAGGCATACAAGAGGAGATTTCGCAAGGCGTGGGCCGGATTGCAGGTTATCTGGGATTGAGCAACCTGGTCATGTTTTTTGATTCAAATGATGTGCAGTTGTCTACCTATGTCAAGGAAGTGACAGCTGAGGATACTGCAAAGAAATACGAAGCATGGGGCTGGAAAGTCATTGAGATCGATGGTCATGACCATGATCAAATCAGAGCTGCTTTGAATGAAGCTAACGAAGAGTCCAAAGCACCTACGTTGATTATCGGAAAGACGGTGATGGGAAAGGGATGCGTGGATGCTGAGGGTCAACCTTATGAAGGCTATACGGAATTACACGGGAAGCCTTTGGGTGGAACCGGAGCAGACTTTAAGAAGACCGTCGAAAATCTAGGGAGCAATCCAGACGCTCCTTTTGAGGTGCCTGCAGACGTTAAAGAGCACTATTTAGCTATCAGGGAACGCAAGATCTCGGAGGCAAAAGCACGAAAAGAGGAGGAGAGTAAGTGGAGGAAAGACCAGCCTGAGCTTGCTAAGAAATTGGATGGTTTCTTGACCAGGGATCTTTCCGCTATTGATTTTAGTCAAATTGAGCAAAAAGAAAATGTAGCTACACGAGCGGCCTCGGCTGACGTCTTAGGTTTCCTTGCTGGTAAGCTTGAGAACTTGATCGTAGCCTCAGCTGACTTGGCCAATAGCGACAAAACGGACGGCTATCTTAAGAAAGTAGAACAGTTTGCACCACTTCAGTTTGATGCAAATTTCTTACACGCCGGAGTTTCGGAGTTTTCAATGGCTGCCATGGCTAATGGGATGGCACTCCATGGAGGTGTAATCCCAGTCGTGGGTACATTTTTTATCTTTTCTGACTACCAAAAACCAGCGATCCGGCTATCCTCGCTCATGGAACAGCAGGTGATCTACCTGTGGACGCACGATGCATTTCGGGTTGGGGAGGATGGACCTACGCACCAACCCATTGAGCAAGAGACACAGATACGTTTGATGGAACGTGTGAAAAACCACTCGGGCCAACGATCCTTCGTAGCCCTAAGACCCGCAGATGCAGCGGAAACAACGGCCGCGTGGGAGATAGCGCTCAATACAAAAAATAGACCTTCCGGTCTGATATTGAGCAGGCAGAATGTTGTTGATGTCCCGAGCCAGGGATCGAGAAAGGAAGATGTTCAAGTCGCAAGTAAGGGGGCTTATCGCGTACGCTCATCAGCTGATGCTAAACTTACCTTGATAGCAAACGGGAGTGAAGTTTCTACGCTAGTCGCAGCGGCAGACTTGTTGGAGAAGGACGGCATCCAGTGCAACATTGTCTCGGTAATTTCTGAAGGGCTATTCCGGGATCAGCCCGCCTCGTACCAGGAGGAGGTCCTTGGGGACCTTCCAAGGATAGGAATGACGGCTGGACTTCCCATCAATTTGATCGAACTCGTCGGACCCGGCGGACAAGTATTCGGTCTTGATCATTTTGGTTATTCGGCACCAGCAAAGGTATTGGATGACAAATTTGGCTTTACAGGAGAGAAAGCGTATCAATACATCAAAGAAACTCTGAGCTAGTAGCATGCTTGGCTATAAAGAAAGCGTTCATTTCGTGTGAACGCTTTTTTTGTTTTCGGATACAGTACTACCTCGAATGGAGGAACTACGTGTTCTTCGGCACTTCGTAACCCGCATGACAGGAAAGGCATGCATTGGCATACGCATCGTATTCGTCGTAGGCTGGACCGACTTTTCCATTGATGGTAATGATGCGGTCCAGGCGTATCCCAGGATGGTTATTCAACCCTAAGAAATCACCGTCTTTTCGGATTTCCACTTTAGTGAACTTTCCTTTCTCTTGAGCAATATTGAATGAAGGGTCAAAAAAGCTGATGTTCAGCACTTCGGCTGAGGTTGCGATGGACTCAATGATTTCAAAGAAGTCGAGATCAACTTGAAGGTATTTCGGGTAGCTGGTTTCTGTCATCTTGAGCTTTTTAATTAAAGGTAGCGCTCATTCCGATGAATATAAAAGAGTACAGCATTTGCTGTGCTTCCACCGTTGACCCACCAGGGCTAGTCCCGGTAGCTATCGAACTTGGGACATACTGATTTTTAGTCACATCTTTCCTTGTCACCAGGTATCAACTTTACATTACAATTATACTGTCTCGCGATGTCTAGCCGTTCAGGTGCTTCAAGTCGACTGCTAAAACTGGTTGATGAACCCTCATAATCTACCACTCGACCTCCTTTCAATTTTTTCGATTCCCATTGAAGCCAGTTTTGAAGAAAAAACACGATGAAAGCACTACTAATTGG
>CAZQJU010000149.1:4791-7645 GCA_964593185.1 uncultured Roseivirgaceae bacterium | reverse complement strand
CCCAATTTGTGGTAGAGGTTCTTCAGATGCGTTTTAACGGTATTGATCGACACAAAAAGCTCTTCAGCAATTTCAGAATTACTTTTCTGCGAATAGATTTTTTTGAACACATCATATTCGCGTTCACTTAGCGGGTTCACAAGCTTCTCGTTAAGTTCGTGGAGCTCCACCTCAAGTGTACCTTCATACTTTCCAATAAGGGTTTTGATTTCAATGCGCAGTTCTGAAAGCTCCGATTGCAACGCTTTTTCCATCAGTTTGCTTTTTTGCTTTTGGGTGATCACTACAAAGACAAGCACCAATACCAAAAGCAAAGCAATAATTATGATGAACAGTTGCTGAGTTCTTTTTTGACTGAGTTCAATCGTGGCAATTTTATTCGCTTGCGCCAAGCCATCCAATTCTCGCTGCTTCTTTTCGAGATCTAACTTCGATTCTAACCTGCCAATTTTTCTGGCTTCCTCTTCATTGTAAAGACTGTCTTTGGCCATATGGAAGGCTCTGAAGTTTTCATAGGCTTCCCGGTAGTTCTTTTTGGCATGATAAGATTCTGCCAGAATCTGTGCCGCCTCTTTAATTTGAATTTTAGTCCCAAGTCGGTTACCAATGGCTAGTCCTTTCTTTGCGTAGAAAATGGCGTTCTCAAAATCTTGCTGGATGTAGTATAAATTGCCTATGTTGTTAAAATTTCGTGCAACGCCTTCTTCACTCCCCAAAGATTCTTCGATGGCTAGAGATTTCCTGAAGAAATCCATGGCCTTGCCATATTCCGCATTGTCCACACTCACATTACCTAGATTGGTGTAAGAGTTAGCAACTCCTTTTAGATCACCCACTTTCTCCTTGATTTCCAACGATCTTACAAAGTACTCTTTTGCCTTGGAGAAGTCCTTTAGGTGGCGGTAGATCACGCCTTGGTTGTTAAACAACTTCGCTTTTATACCGTCATTATCAATGTTTTTCAACAGTACGTGGGCTTGATCATAGCTTTCCAGTGATTTTTTGTATTCTTCCGTGGCCTTATACACCAATCCTGTGCTACCCTTCAATCCGGCCATGGACATGGTATCTTCCAATTGCTCGTAGAGTAAGTAGGAGTCGAGAAACAGCTGCAGTGCTTCTGTGTAGTTGCCCAGTAAGTAATTCACGTTTCCAGCCAGCTTTATAGCGGTAGCAAGGCCAGCAGTATCCTGAATGGATGTAGCAATTTCTGAGGCCCTAGAAGTGTAACTTAAACTACTTATCGGATCAGAAGAGAAGTTTTTTCGGGCAAGTCCGTTAAGCTTTTGTACTTGTTCCTTTTTAGGCAAATGCGCCAGCGTATCTTTTTCCTGTGAGAATGAAATTGCACTGCAGCACAACAGCGCAAGCATCAAAAGGCTTGAAATGGTGGTTTGTTTCATAGCAGGCATTGAGCACCTAATTTACGAAATGTATGCTTTGGTGTTGTGCTTTCTACGATCCTAAGACAAGATTAAGGGCTTCTTTTCGATTGGAAACGCCCAATTTGGTGTAGAGATTTTTCAAATGTGTTTTCACCGTGTTGATGGAGACGAAGAGTTCATCGGCAATTTCCGAATTGGTCTTTTGCGAATAGATCTGCTTGAAAACATCGTATTCTCGCTCACTGAGGGGATTGACTAGTTTAGCATTCAGCTCGTCAAGTTCCACATCGAGTGTTCCTTCGTATTTGCCAATGAGCGTTTTGATTTCCACCCGAAGTTCAGAAAGCTCGGCTTGCAGCGCCTTTTCCTTGAGGATGTTTTTCTGTCGTTGCGTATACAAGATGGTAATTGCACTCACAATCACCACAAGGCTTAACACAATTAGAAACAGTTGAAATCTTTCTTTTTCTTGGATTTCCGCATTGGCTCTTAGAATCTCTTTTTCTTTTTCAGCAGTTTCATATTTAGTCTGGAGTTCATCAATCGCTTTTTGCTGATCTTCTCTTTTTACGGAGTCCGTGTGAAGCTTAAACGCTTTGAAATAACTAAGGGCATCACGAAACTCCTGCTGGGCTTCATAAATGTTGGACAACGTCTCAGCACTTTCCATTTTTGGATAGATGTTCTTGGCATGATTGAATGCCAGTAATGCATAGCGTTCCGCTTCAGAAAAATTCTCCTTGGCCAGCAGGGTTTTAGAGAGGCGACAATAATCGTCCATTAGCCCTACAGAATCTTGATTTTGGATATCCAGAGCTATCGCCTTTTTGTAGTAGTTTTCTGATGAATCCAGTTCGGACATGTCAAAGAATATGGCACCCAAAATGTTATTCCCAATGGCCAGACTTCTTAAATCTTGGGCGTTGGCTATAATGTTGTTGGATTTGCGAAGAAAGTAGACTGCAGAGTCATTCTTTCCAAGAAGGTTGTACAGTTGACCAATGTTCTGCATAACACGTGCCACGTAGGTGGTGTCTCCAGCTTCCTGATGAAGCTGCATGGCGGAGGTAAAGTAGCGGAGGGCTTTTTCCGGATCATTGTTGTACTGGATGGTGATGATGGCGATGGCATTGAAACTCTTTGCGATTCCATTTTTGTCTTGAGCCAATTCAAAAAAGTCTTTGGATTTAAAGAAGGAACTCAATGCAGAGTCGTAAGCTGATTGCCAGTTGAAATTACGGCCAGCATCCAAATGCAACTGTCCCAAAATGCCATATTCCCCCTCAGAAAGGTATGTAGTCAAAGCAAAAGCCCGACGAAAAAGGCTATTTGACTCCTCAAATCGATAATTATACATCCGAATTAAGCCCAGGTACTGTATGGCTTGAAGTCGAACTTTGGGAGAGACCTCTATCGAATCCAAATCGAGGATCGTGCCGATTAAGGCTTCACAAGCTTCTGGCTCCTGA
>CAZQJU010000149.1:0-4781 GCA_964593185.1 uncultured Roseivirgaceae bacterium | reverse complement strand
CCACAACCTTGTACGTGGAGAGTTTGGGCCTATGTGCCCGTATTTTTTCAATGGTTTCATCATATTTAGCTGGTTCAGTCTGTGGAAGTTCTATACTTCTTGCAACTGTCTGAATGGAAAATAAAACGCTGAAGAGTAGCAGGTATCGTTTCATGATTCTAGTTGTAGTGACTACTAAAATATTTAATCCAACTGGAATAGTGGAAATGCTTACCCTTTTTAGGAGTTGCTCAAAAAAAATAAGCCATCAGTAGCTACTGATGGCTTGGCGATTGGCGGTAGTGAGATCTGCTAAAATCGTCTTTTGCTCAAAGGCTTGGATTTATCCAAAGCGGCATCAAATGCGATACTTACTTCGTGTGTCCCATAGTTTCCAATGATCAAACTGCTGGTAGGTAATTCAAAGGCATAGCCCACACGTAGATTATTCCCAACATTAAGACTCATAAATAGCCCATAATGCTGTAGATCTCGAACTGTGAGACCAGCCCATATCACTTGGTCCAGAAAAGTACTTACGGAAAGATCCACAGATACACCTCCATTTTCAATGTATCGAACGAGTGATGTCACTTTGTACTGTGTCAGCTGATTTGCGTCATAGAAGTAGCCGGCCGTAGCATAATAGTGGCGCTTGTATCGAGTACTGTTAGCTACACCATCTTCCACCGTAAGTTCCCTTAAACGAGGTATGGAGAGTCCTGCAAAAAACACAGGATTTGCATACATGATCCCCGCACCGAAGTTGGGCTCCGTGTAGTTGTCCAGACCGGTGATCAGGCGTTCATCGTCTACATAGTCCAAGGTCAGTTTGGTCAGATCGTATCCATAGTTGACAATCCCACCTTGAAGTCCCATCGCCAGCTTACCTTCCGCAAATTGGATGTTATAGGACGTCGTAATGGAGGTTTCCATGTTTCGGTTTACACCCAAGCGATCGTCGATGACCAGGGCGCCTAATCCAATACTACCATCCCGGAAGGATGACTGAGCGGTAAAGGTGTTGGTAACCGGAGCTCCATCGATTCCGACCCAATTTAACCTCGAAATCAGGGAAGCGGAGAAACGGTCGTAGATTCCCGCGTACGCTGGATTAATCATCAGTTGATTAAACTGATATTGGTTATACAATGGGTCCAACTGTGCCAAGCAGGAAAACGAACCAATGAGAAGGATAAGTGTCAGTAGTTTCTTCATGATCTTATCGTTTTAGGAATAAAAATCCAGAAGTCACTTTTGTCCTCCCTGTCTTGATGGTATAGAAGTAGTTCCCATCAGGCAGCTGGCCGGAAATTCCACTATTCGGCTCTCCCCTGAAAACTCGGTCGCGGTTATCGTAGTTCGAGATGGAGAAGACTTTGTTTCCATGCCGATCAAAGATTTCCACCTTGTTGTCAGGATACAGCTCAATGTTTTCGATCCTCAAGTAATCGTGCTTCCCGTCTTGCAAGGGTGTCAAAACGTTGACGACCGTGAGCGGTGGAAGTGGCGTAGATTCCGGTGCAGTGGCTACGGTAAAGTAAGGTCCTACTGCATTGCCCTCGCTTGTAATGAAGTTAATTCCATCAATTTCGGAAAGATCTGCATTTCCAAGTGTATTGAAGGACTCATTCTCTGAGGTAGATTGCGCAACCACTAGATCGGAAAGGCCGACTTGATTGGTAAATGGGAGTGAGATAAACCCATTACTGTACGATTCATCCGAAAACAGTTCCCAATAACTGCTGATCACGAGCTCCTCGAGATTGTCATTCAACCCTTGTGGAGGCGGAGAAGAATAAGCTCTCAATCCCACCTCCGGATTCAAACCTGTCACATCCCGGAGGTAGACTGGCAGGTATTCAGAGAACGAGCCAATAGGATAGAAGAGGTCACCGGTGCCGGTTCGGAACACTTTACCGTTAATGTATGCGTCCGCTCCGGCCCCGGTGATGAGTACACCTTGTCCCAGGGTAAGTTTGGCCTCTTCGTTTACCTGCAATATTCCACCGCTGAGCGATAGCGCTCCGGTGATGGTTAAGTCATCACTTAATGTCTTAATTCCATTTCGAATAACCAGATTGTTGATCTCCTGACCATTGTTCATGATCTCCTGTTCTTCTGAGCTACTGAAAATCAGTTGTCCGCCGGTCGAGTCATAAACACCCACATTCATCCAGTCACCTGTGAGCAGAATCTCTCCCTGATTAATCAGAGTACCGGTATTCAGGAAATCCGTATCAATTCCCAGGGTAGTCCCTTGTGCAATACTCATTTGTGATCCACCATTGATCATTTGGGCTTCGATGTTACCTGCTGCAAGTAGCATCGGAAGACTGATGAGAATGAATCTAACCATGATTAGAAGATGACAACAGGTTGGCGATTATTGCTGATGCTAAGCTGTAGCCACCTTTCCAGCGTGCCGTCGTAGAGGAAATGGATTGTGCCTCCCGCAGCAAGCAAGGTGACATTGTTTCCTCCATCCATCAATATATTATCCGTTGCGATTTCTCCTGCTCCTGTCACTCGATTTCTAAAGGTGATATCGAATTCGTTAGCATTGATAAGAATTACTTCTTGACCATCCACCCCAGGGTCTATTCTACCGATTGTTCTCACGGAATTCGTTGTAATCCGAACGACTCTGCGAGTGGGTGTACTTAAAGTGGTGGAGGTGGAGGAGTTTGAATTAGATGGAGTAATGAAATTACCATTTATTTCCACATTTCCTACGACATCAAGTTCAGCACTAGGATCATTCGTTCCGATCCCTACCTCCCGCTGCGCAAGGTCTACGGTCATGACATCAGTGCCACTTCCAAGGAAGTTGAACTTATCCCCGTCATCTTGGTACTCAAGCCCCCAAGTTGTAATGGTTGAGCTGTAGGCTAACACCATTCTTTCAGGTTTGGAAAAGCTACTGATGCTACCATCAAACATTTCAATCATAGGGGAATTTGAGGCGTCAGGATCTTTGAAAACAATCGTATTGGCATCGTTGCCGAAAACCAAATCGCCGTTTACCTCAGCGTTTCCAACAACATCCAATTTTGCACTGGGGTCTGTTGTTCCGATGCCAACGTCTCCACCTACTGCCAGCTCACCACTCAATTCTGTATCCCCTTGGACATCCAGTCGTGTGGTAGGGGTTTTACCAATACCTACATTTCCGTTTTGATCGATCGTCATCCGTATGTCATTGGCACCAACGTTTTCTGCCGAATTGGTCTGTACTGCAAAGTTCAGCTCTTGTTGATTTGAGGCATTTAGACGGTGGAAAATGGCAGAATTAAATCGTTCGTTGGCATCAACAGCATTGACCTTGAATCGAATCCCTGCAAGATGTCCCGATGATCCTACATCATTGTGAATATCCATAAACACACCTTCGTTCGCATTGTCACTTGGCGCAATAGCTGCTTTAAGTGAGAGTAGGTTGGCTGGAGTGGTTGTGCCGATTCCAACATTACCCGTGCTATAGTTGATATCAAATCCTGAGGTACTCCATTGACTGCCGGGTACTTCGGTCCAGCTTGGACTTGTTCCATCGGTTGTGAGGAATTGTCCGGAGTTACCTGACTGACTTGGAAGCTCTGCAAATTGGGAAAGGTCAACGTTTGTGGTATTCCCAGATTCTGTGATTCTTAAGGTGTTTCCTGACATTGCTGCAGCGGTGAGGGACTCATTGTCGGGATCGGAATCTGCGTCATCTACGTCATCAGTATCGTCGGCAAAGTCGGCAGGAATACCTGAAATCGTGCTCCAGGTAGCATTAGGCAGATTAGTCAATTGACTGCCATCCCCCACAAATTGTCCTAGATCGTTTACGCTGGCAACCTGGTTTCCTTCAGTTCTAAATGATACAATGACATCACCATCACCAACACCTCCATGATCGAACTCCGCAACCGACCCATTTGCGGCATTAAACGCTCTCAGTGCAGGATTCGGAGTAACGCTATTGTTCCGATCAAAGACGGCTGTAATTCCACCTCCATTATTGGTCAAGTCAAGAATGTTGGCGCCAGTGTTAAAGGATTCGGTAGCAGGAAGGAAGAAGTCGTCAGAAGAATTTAAATCCCATGAAGAGACGTCGAGGCCTGTTCCTCCTGAGATAAGGATTGTTGCTGGGTCACTGAGGAAAGACAAATTTTGATTGTCGGCATCCCCATCGGCAATATCCGCTGGAATACTCCCTACCTCACTCCATACTATACCATCTTTCACGCTGGCCAGAACGGTAGGGTCGGACTCTGTATCAATGAATCCTGCATCGTTGGTCAGATCGCTGGTGTTGCTTGGGATGGTGGGAGTTCCACTAATCTCGGAGTAGTCTACGCCATCTTTCAGGTTTGCAGGGACAGTAGGATCGGATTCAGCGGTAAGCCCTACATCGTCCCCATCGGCAATATCAGCAGGAATACTCCCTACCTCACTCCAGACAATACCATCTTTAACGCTAGCCAGAACTGTCGGGTCGGACTCAGTATCAATGAACCCTGCATCGTTGGTAAGGTCACTGGTGTTACTTGGGATAGTGGGTGTACCACTAATCTCAGAATAATCTACGCCGTCTTTGAGGTTTGCTGGGACAGTTGGATCAGATTCGGAGGTAAGCCCTACGTCGTCACCATCAGCAATATCGGCTGGAATGCTCCCTACCTCACTCCAGACAATACCATCTTTTACGCTAGCCAGAACTGTCGGGTCGGACTCAGTATCAATGAACCCTGCATCGTTGGTAAGGTCACTGGTGTTGCTCGGGATGGTAGGTGTACCACTAATCTCGGAATAGTCTA
>CAZQJU010000148.1:0-7746 GCA_964593185.1 uncultured Roseivirgaceae bacterium | reverse complement strand
AGAGTTCTCTCCATACTTTGACGTAATTCCACGCCTTTTTCAAAATGTGTTTCATTTTAGATGAGTTTTAAGTTTTGACTTGGGGCATAGACTGTCACCCCATTTTCAGTTAAAATTTGGGCTACTCCCTTCTGGTTGTTGGTCAGGTAGCCGATTACCGTTTCTGGCTCCAGTGCAGGTAGAATGTAATCGCCGTTTCCATTTCTGAGCAAAGTCGGTTGTGAAGTAATGGCAACATCCAGGAGTTTGCTTTCAGTGCCATACAAAATCATTTCGTCTGTGTCATCAAATTGACCCAGTCCGGATAGTGTCCAAATACCTCGAGAGTTTTGTCTTAGGCCCATC
Organism: uncultured Roseivirgaceae bacterium; assembly: GCA_964593185.1. Taxonomy (GTDB): domain Bacteria; phylum Bacteroidota; class Bacteroidia; order Cytophagales; family Cyclobacteriaceae; genus Ekhidna. The sequence continues at coordinate 7,401 of CAZQJU010000148.1, read as the reverse complement.
CTTCGGAACTCAGCTCGGATCTTGACCTTTGCTGCTTCGTTGGACTTGAATGCTACACTGAGCAAGGCAGTAACCGGTGAGCTAACTCGAACGTTCTTCACTCTTCGATTTACCAAATGACTTTTTACAGACAGGTAGTCTGCTTTGTTGTTCATTTTCTTCAGCGCATTGAGCGTACCAAATAAGTTGCTCCGATTTGCTGCTGAGACCAGCTCTTCAGCTATGGCTTTTGCATTGGTGGAACTGCTTGCAGATACAGTGTTTGCTCCTTGGGTAATTTGATTGAAAACAGCTTCGGTCACTGTAGTGGGAAACCCGCCAGCTCTTAGTGCTTTTTCCGTACCCCCTCCAAATACACCATCAGGAGTACCATTACGTCCTATGCTTGTTGATCGAATATGAGAAGCTGCTGCACCTCCTTTATTCAAGAGTCCTTGCTGAAGTTGAACTACCAGATTCCCTCTTGATCCTCTCCGAAGTGGAAACCCCACTCTTGGAAGTCTAGGAATTCGTGGAGTTGGCAAAGTAGGATTCGTAATACCTGGAATAGTGGGAACGATGTTATTAACCGTGAGTCCATTGCCTTGGCTCATCAGCTTGCGATCCTGCAAATAGTTGAACAGCAAGTATCCACCTCCAAGCACCGCTCCAGCTCCTATGCCGTAGATGATGTACTTTTTCCTTAGCTCCGCTTGCTTGGCAGCATCCGCTTTTGCTGGCTGCTTTTGTTTTGATCTTAATGTTTGTCTCATAGCTACTAAGGTTTTGAATTAATAATTTCAAGTGCAAGCAAGTATTCCTCGGAATCCAGCTCGCTTTTTAGGTCGGCAGATAGGTTGCGGCTAAACAAGTCCCGGTAGGCACGTTGCACTTTGCGAAACATGCTTTGTGAAGGGATGGCTTCAAGATTGGAAAAGAGTAGTTCTTCGTTGGTACCCCAGCCAAAACTGTTATCGTTTTCAAAGGCCAGTTTAAGCTGCGTAGCGAATGTGGATGGGCTACCTTCCACCAAAGCTTCCTGCTCTTGGATGTTCTTTTTGAAATTCCTAACTACTCCACGGATACCTAAAAACACACCAATCCCTGCACCCGTCGCAATAAGAGCAGTGGTCAGCTGACTGCCCATGCTGATTCTTGGACGGTGAGCGTATGCGGTTCGTATGGCAGTAGTGGCTGGATGCATTATTTTTTGACACCTAGTTTCATTTTTACCACATTACGCACAAAGGCATCTGTTTTGAAGATGCGCTCCATCTTGATGATTCCTTCAGCTTTGAAGGTGGAGATCATCATTTCAAATGCCTTCTTGACCTGGTTGGCTTCTACCTGGTTCTTGGCTTCCAGCTTTACTTGTATGTCAAATTTTTCCATTTATGCTTCGTTTTGCTCGTTTTGATTTTCGCTTTGCATTTGCTGAGATTTCCTAACTTTAGCTAGCTGCTTGAGGTAGTAGACCACCTTGCCGATGAGCGTTTCATCCTCAGTGATTTGCTCACCTAGCAGAGAGATCATCTGCACCACTTGCTCGAACTGCTCATCATCAAATAGCTCACGGAAATACTCAGCTATGTTTAGCAGATTTTGCTTTTCTTCTGACAGACCTGCTGGTAACTGGCTTATTTCCTCACCAGATAGCTCACCCAATGTTTCAGCTAGTCCTTGCATCTCCTTTGGATACTTGCGAGCTAATCCATTCACGGCTCCAGGAAGGAGAGCTTTGCCCAGCTCCACAATTCCCAGCTTTTTGACCAGCTCCTCTACCTCAGATTCTTTTTCTTCTACTTCGGCTTCTGATTTCTCCAGTTCTTTTTCCAACCGCTCAATCTCTTTTTCCAATCGGGCAGTTTCCTTTTTGGATTGCTCAAAGTCTCTTTTCAAGAGCTCGTCCCGCAGCATTGAAGAGACCTGACCGTGAATACCATCAAGTGCTTCAGTTCTGGATTGAGCTACTTCATCCAGTTTGCTCCGAAGCTGCTCATTTTCCATTGCGAGCTTTTGCAGAGCTAGCTTGTCTGCCAGAACATTGGTGGTAGCAGGCTTATCAGCTAAACTTCCAGACTCAGGTAATTGCTCACTTTGCACAGGATACGGATGTTCGCGCTCGGTATGCTCCTCTTTCCTCAATATTTGTAGATGCTGCTGAGCTCCATTGAGTTTATGCTTCACATAGGCACTTTCATTGTCAATGCCCAGGCGTTCCATCTCCTGGTATTGCTCATCTGTCAGCCTTACGGATCCCGGTTTTCTTTGACGCTCTTCAATCATTGGAGTAGGATTACCTGAATGAATTTTACTTTTCGCCTTTCATCTGCTGTATTTCGAACTACGATGGCATCTGCATGCTCATGGATGTTTTCTGACAGATTGCTATTGCTGTAATCGTACTCACCCAAATCAGAACTAATCGTGATCCCATCATCTGCACCAATTAAGAACCAGATCTCATTGTAAGCAGCTAGCTCCATTTGCTGCCCCGCTTCCAGGTTGAGATCCTGAAATACCATGCGATGGGTTTGAAAGCCCCGCTCTTGCACTCGCTGTGGCAAATACCTTATGGCAAACTCTTCTGTCATTCTTCGATGGGTTCAGGTTCTTCTTCCAAGACCAGCCAGAGTTTCACTTCGTAGGGGAAAGTCGAAACGCCCTCGTCCTTGTAAGCTCCAGTCAGGTAATCTCCACTTACCTCGATATCCAATACATGGATTGGGATGTTCGAGATCGGCTCGTCCAACTCGATATCATTCCCTGTTTCCAAATCGAAGGAATTCAAAAAACGATCTTCAATCAATCGATCAGGATCGTTTTCCAGTGAAGTCACTTCTATGATCTGCTCTTTCAGCTCGACACTGCGTTTGCTCAATATGGTCAGTTCTCCAAATCGCATACGCTATCCTTCACCGAAGTAGTCACCACCTTCATCTTCATCAAAATCACCATCCTCATCTTCTCCGCCTTCTTCCTCCTCATCCTCGTCTCCTTCAGAACCTTCTCCATCCCCTTGATCTTTGAACAGGCACACTTCCACATCTTCCCATTCATCAGCAATACTTTCCCATATCAAATAGGCTTCTTTTTCACCCGTTTGAGGATCGGTTAGTTCCAGTGCAACCGGATTATAAAACTCATTCACTATCCCATTAATGGTGAGATAGAAATATGATCCCAGGCGTTTAGGTAAAGCGAAATACAACTTGTGCCCATATTCTACAGAGATTCGGAAGCATTGCTTGTCCCCTCCTTTGTAACTCGCTTTTTTGAGATTAACGATCTCATTATTACTTATATCGGCAGGAGCACTTCCAATGTAAATTCGATCGCCTTCGGCTTCTGGAAGCATCGCTGTGTGAGAAATGATCACACCAACGACCTTACGAGTATGGTGTGGGATCTTCACCTTGAATGTCTGATATTGACCAGCATTTTTCAACTGAATCACCACCGAAACGAATGTTCGCTTGATCAATTGTTGAGTCGATTCCCCGGCAAGGTCAGTATGGTCGATCTTTCGAATCATACTTCCTCTTCTATCAATAAAACCAAAGTGACTTGGTATCCTCCATCAATCTCGGCACGTGAGTGATTAGTATCCTGGTAGCGAATCTTAACCGATAGATCACCTGGTAAAACCTCTCCCAAATCGAAGAACCGATCCCGAGGGGCGACACTGATACTGGAGACCAGTATTTTGCTGTCAAACCCCTCCGGAAACAGTTCATCACCACCAACCTCAATTTTTTGCGTGCCTCGGTAATACAACTTGTTAGGAAAGTCAGAGGTAAGCTGAAGCCCCTTGACAAACTTCGCTTTCTTGGGCAGCTCCCAATTCACTGGTGTATAAAGCTTCCCAGCTTCATTTACCTGAAACGAAAAGGACTTCCTGACTTCCCTTGTTGCTTTCTCCATCTCGATTTACGCTTATGCAGGAACGGTTGAAGTTCCTGCCAATACTACTTTCACGAGTGTCTTGTCCGGAGCATCATCTCCCAATTCAATCGTGAACTCAAACTCTTCATCATCCCTAATGAACCTTGGATTTTCTAGGTAATAGGTTCCCAGGTTGATCTGCATGTTGTTGTCTGTGACAAACTCTTGCATTGGTCTTTCATCCACGATGATTTTCTTATTGGCCACAAAAGTCCAGACGCCATTTTGCAAACCAGCTACTGATTTGATCGAGTCGAAGTTGGTCGACTTGATCAGTTGTTTCCATGCGGTATCAGAGTTAGGGATATCACCCTCAAATTCTTCAGCCAACAGCATGATCCTGTTACAAAGGAATAAGCGGTCTTTTGGTAACTTCGACTGGGTAACATTGGTCACACCGATCTCTTTGGCATCCTGCGTTTCAAACAAATGGATGGTCGCCCGATCTCCAGCATACTTGATCGAATAGTAAGCACTATCGGATAGCTGGAGTCTGCCTTCCTTGATCCCCTCGGCCACTTTCACCATTGCCGGATCATACTTCTTTCCAGACTCTCTGAGTGAGAGGTGAGCGTTCACGATTTCGAGAAACTGCTCTCTTGAATTTTTTCGCATATTCATTGTATTCAATTTTTGACGTTCTAATTATTTAAAATTGTATTATGCAGTGGCACTGAGTTCCAGGGCATCTGTCCCTTCCAGCTCCATCATATCTGCATTGCCAAGTGCTCCTAAATCACCTACTGTTTCGGTTCCTTGAAAGTCTTCTTCATCACCTTCGATGAAATCATCTTCAGTGAATTGATCTTCCACTACTGCATCGGTATTTCCTTCTTCGAGTTGACGAATGATCTCATCCACTTCGGAAGTATCGAACTCGGCCAGTTCTCCCATGATTTCGGGTTCTTCGTCCAGCATGATAAAAGAAGTGTCTTCCAAGTCACCTAGTCCCAATTTTTCTCCTAGTGAAGGAGAGAGTTTGTCCAGGTAAATTTTCTTACCCAGTGCTTTGAGCGAGGAAATGGCACGTTCTTTTGCGCTGGATAGCTCATCCTGGAATCCATCTACTCCAGATACGTTTGCATCATTGCGATTGCCAAATCCATTTGAGGCAACCATGCCTACTCCTGCAGAGGTGAGCCAATCATGCCGATACCACGCACCACCGAAAATGGTGACCGCTCCAATCCAGAGGGAATGCCTACCCACTGCTGAACCGGCCACCATACCTACCAGCCCTGATCCAAGGTTTTTGCCTGTTTCGACCAGGCTATCTTTTACGTTTTCTGACTTTTCCATTTTTCTTCAGTTAAGATTTTTTGAACTTGATTATTAGAGAAGAGCTGTCGGGACCATTTCCTTCTTTGAAGAAGTTTTAGACTTGCGCTTCCCCTGCGTAGACTTTGACTTTCCTGAGCTTTTGAACCGTCCCTTTTTATCTCTTGGAACACCGTCTATTGACTTACTTTTCGACTTCTTCCCCTTCTTGGATTGCTTCACAGCATAGTAGACTCCACCTCCAACTATCAAAACTCCTGCACCAATGAGCAAGGGCTTCTTATTCTTTTGGAAGAAGTTTTCCTTTTCTTGTGGCTCCTCTGTGGTTTGCACTTGTGAAGTCTGTGGAACCAAAGCAGTGGTTCTCGCTGAGCTTGCGGATGGGATCGACTTTGGAATCGATCTTGAAACTGGTGATACACGGGCCGGAGAAGGACGGCTTGGTAAACTTCTCGGTATCGAAATAGAAGCCCGTCGGGGAGTCACCGGCAATCTTCTTACTGTAGGAACTCTAGGAGGAGCAGCACCTCCAGATGATCTCCTGTTGGTAGTTGGGACAAACGATCTCCCTCGGCTTGCAATACTTGAAGCTTGTGATTTTAAGTTCCTCACATCACTCTTCACCTTCTCTGCTTTATCAAAAACTCCGGTGATTTTATTAAGCAATGAAGAAACTGTGGCCACAGCTCCGGAAGCGGCAGCAATAGCAGAACCAGTGGCTATTGCACCAAGGCCTTCTATTTCAATGGTTCCTTCCAATAGCGATTCCACATCGTCCGGACCCATCTCCACGACCATTCTTTCAAACTCATCCGTAAAGTCATCATCGAAATCAACTGGACTTCCTAATTCAAAACCTCTAAGTGGTACAGATCGATTTTTATTACCCTTTCCGGTGAGGATCGCTTTCTTCAGGTTCTTGCTTTTTCCTCCGGCTAACTCATAAATCTTATGTGCTTTTCTAACCGCACCCTTGAGTTTAGCAAATCCACTCATGTTCATGCCTCGCTTTCTGGCTTCAGCATCACTTAGATAGCCAAAACGCAGACGGGAAGCCACCTTCATTAGGTTGATCTTCATAGCTAGCAAAAAGCCATTTCTCAGGAGAATCGTAGCGGGGTTGAGAAAACGGTTGAACGTTTTGAGTGCTGGCTTTAGGATTTTCTTACCCGTGAATTTGGCGACCTTTTTGATACCTCTTCCAACTGGACGAATCACCTTTTTACCAACGAAGCGTCCAACTTTCTTTAGCCCTCTGCCTATTTTCTTAAAAAACCCCAGCTCACCCAAACCATCAAGCACATAGAGATTTTCCTCCGCATCAGCATACATCACCACATTCCCTTCCTCATCAAGGATTTCAAAAGCGATCTCAGGATCCTGGACATATCCAAGTGCCTCCAATGCCTCTAACTGATGGCCATTGAACTCGCCTTCTTCCATAGTTTCAAAATCTATATCCTGGATATCAAGGTTATCCAGTCCAGAGATGTTCGTATCTCCTAATTCGTACCCGTCTAGTCGATGTAGTTCCATAGTTTTAATTTTTAGTGATTTGAGAGGTTTGTGTCTGATTATTTTTAGTTGCGGAATGGCTCAGAAACTCTGCGAGTTTGTAAGTACCTAGTCCTACACCAAGAGCGAGTAAAATTTTCCCAGCCATATTGACTTTGATGGATTTGGTAGAGCTCACTACTGCCAGATCTTTTACTGAAGCAGGTAGTATGCTAACTCGTTGAGATGCGGCTTTAGGGGCTATCCTCGCTTTTGAGATTTGTCTTTTGGGTGTGATAGATGATTTTGCAGGAAGTCGATTATTTACCTTAACAGCCACTTGCGAAGTGACGGTAGGCCTTTTGACCTTTCTAAGTGGCGCGAATCCACGATTGACTCTTCCCATTTCTTCATGCACAAGATCAAGAGTGTCTACTCCACTAATACCGGATATTTCGTTGATCTCACCGACGAAGCTAGAATCAGCCATATCAAAGTCCATGACTCCTGAAAAGGGGACTTCATAGTTGAACTGATCAGTTACACAATCCAAAGCCAAGTAGGTGTTACCTCCTGTTGGTACTACTGGATAGATATGCTGAAAGTAAGGTTTACCTCCATACTTGGTGATCCTGAGTCTATGTGGAATGGCCAGATTAGAAAGAATACTGGAGATGAATACCGAATAGCAATCGCAATCCACGC
>CAZQJU010000147.1:0-7760 GCA_964593185.1 uncultured Roseivirgaceae bacterium | reverse complement strand
CTTGTGCGCTTTTGCAACGCATTCCCATGTTTCAATGGGAAAAATGCGGATATCTTTTCCAATCTACCTAGTCTGTAAGGAAACACTTTCATCCATAATACCATTCTTCGAGTCTTGTTTGACGAGCTCTTCACTCGGGATCATTTGATCCGCATATTTTTTTGAATTTTTTTCAAATCCCTGTCAGGGTGAAATCTGTCTGAAGGTTCTCAGCTTCAAAACAGATTAAAAACACAAATCATGAAAACTCAAAAATTATCATCAATCATCTATGTAGCATTCTTTCTACTGTTTGGATTTAGTGGACTAAGCCAGGAGACTTCCAACTTGGAGAAAAGAAAATTTCAGGCAACACTTGTTTACCCCATTGGATCCAATGGACAACATAGCAAAGACATTGGCAACGACTTCTCATACAATATTATCGCAGGTCACAATGGCAGTGTATCGGTCTTCGAACTAGGTGGAATCTACAACGTGGTATCGCAAGATGTTAGAGGTGCCCAAATCAGTGGCTTTGGTAATATGGTTGGCGGAAATGTCAACGGCTTTCAGCTTGCCGGATTCTTGAATACCAACAAAGGCAGAGTCCGGGGAACACAAATTGCCGGATTTAGCAATTTGGTAGCGGAGGATGTACGAGGGGCTCAGGTTGCTGGCTTTATGAACGGTAACAAAGGAAACGTCAAAGGCACGCAGGTGGCCGGTTTTTTGAATCTCAATACTGGAAACGCTGAAGCCGTTCAACTGGCAGGGTTTGCCAACGTAACCGAAGGTTCAACCAAAAGCCAGATCAGTGGCTTTCTGAACAAGGCCGATAACCTCTCCGGAGTTCAAGTGGCTGGGTTTGTGAACAAAGCAGGTGCGGTGAAAGGTGTTCAGCTTGGGGTAATCAATGTTGCTGATTCACTAGCTACCGGAGCGCAGATAGGACTGGTCAATATTTCCAAAAATGGGTTCATCTCGCTTGGTCTTGAATCAGATGATAATTTACCCTATCAGATTACCTTCAGATCTGGCATGGACTATTTTTACACGCTACTTTTTGCCGGGGTCCATGCGGATCAAGACTACTGGGCTGCCGGTGCAGGATTCGGGTCCAGGCTCTTCATCTCTCCAAAGAAGACTTTCTTTTTCAATCCCGAGTTTAGATGGGCGCAAGTGGTCGATGGTAAAATAGACTACGACAAATTCAGCCACCTCACGAAGGCCAATATCAATTTGGGATATCAATTCAACCGAAACTTCTTCATCACGGCTGGGCCTACAGCAAATTTCTTTGTCACCAATGATCTTGACGAGAATGGTCAGCCGGTCCTTAATCTATCGGACAACCTCACGATTGATGCAAAAAATGGAGGGTCCAGACAGCAATTCTGGATTGGCTACCATGTGGGTATGGGTTTCAGATTCTAACACCGTCGGGGTAAAGTAAAAAGAAGGTTTCTCACTGCAAAAACACTTTAAAAATGCAAACTCAATATAAAATCTACTCTTTGAAATTCTGTGTGGTACTCGCCGTACTACTGCTCCTCAGTGGTCTGGAGGGCAACGCCCAGGAAATTACGCAAACCATCAAGGGGCAGCTTATCGATCAGGACTCCAAATCTCCTTTGATTGGTGCGACCATCCAGGTGGTTGGTTCCGATCCCATTCTTGGAAACATCACCGATATTGATGGAAACTTCAAGATTCTAGATGTCCCTATTGGTCGTGTCACATTGAAATTGTCCTATGTTGGCTACGAAGAAAAGTACATTCCGAATCTTCTGATCACCTCATCGAAGGAGGTCATCCTGAATGTTGCCATGGAAGAGTCTTTCGAAAGTTTGAATGAGGTGATCGTGACCGCCAAGAAAGACAAATCAGAGGTATTGAATGAAATGTCCTTGGTGAGTTCACGGTCTTTTTCGGTGGAGGAGACCAAGCGATTTGCAGGTTCTTTCAATGATCCCGCACGATTAGCCTCCGCTTTTGCCGGTGTGACCAACTCCCCAGAGGGCAACAATGACATCATTGTTCGTGGCAACTCTTCAAAAGGGATACTATGGAGACTGGAAGGCGTGGAAATCCCAAATCCAAATCACTTTGCCAATGAAGGAGCCACTGGAGGCCCGATCAATGCGCTAAGCAGCAACATGCTAAGCGATTCTGACTTTATGAGTGGGGCATTTGCCCCTGAGTACGGCAATGCATTATCCGGGGTCTTCGACATGAAGCTGCGAAGGGGAAATTACGATCGTACCGAACGTACCATAGGCATCAGCACCCTTGGTTTGGATGCGGCGATCGAAGGTCCTTTGGGAAATCGGAATGGGTCATTCATTGCGAATTACCGTTACTCCACACTGGACCTCCTGGATCGATCGGGCGTGGTAGATTTTGGCGGTGTCCCACGCTATCAGGACTTGACGTACAACGTATACATACCCATAAACAAGCGACATTTCGTCTCGATTTTCGGGCTGGGAGGAATCAGTAGCATTTCTGCGATCGAAGAAGATCAGGACACGGGTGAAAATTTGGATAATACCGTATTTGAAACCTCAATGGGTACCACCGGAATCATTCACAATTTTCTGATCAATGAAAATTCGTTTCTAAAGTCCTTTGTTTCCCTATCAGGAACCACACTAGGGGGATTTACGCAAATTCCCACAGAAGAAGATAATACGCGTTTCTTTGAGGTATTCAATGGAGATTATACCCGCACCTACCTTCGTTTGGGTTCGACCTACGGTCGGAAGTTCGACGCTAGAAATAAGCTCGAGTTAGGGTTTGTATTCAATCGCATAGGTTTTGACATCACACAAAACTCCTACGACTTTGAGGCGGAAGAACTGCGCAATGAATTAAGTGATGCAGGTGCCACCGAACGCATTCAGGGATTTGCCTCGTGGAAGTACCGGGTCACGGAAGAACTTACCATGACAAGTGGCTTGCATTTTAATGGTTTAACCTTGAACGACTCCTACAGTATTGAGCCAAGAGTAGCGATGCGATGGGATGTTGAGGAGGGGAGGTCCTTGACTTTTGGCGCAGGCTTGCACAGTAAAATGGAAAGCTCCTCCGTGTATTTGTACAAATTTCAAAATAATGATGGCTCGGTAGCACAACCCAACAAAAACCTTAGGATGTCGAAGGCAGTGCATGTGGTGATGGGATACGATCAGAAGTTGGGACCCAATACCCATTTTAAGACGGAGGTGTACTACCAGCAGCTATTTGATGTACCTGTTGAGGATGATCCTTCCAGCACCTACTCACTGCTAAACGAAACAGAACAATACGATCCCCGTCCGTTGGTGAACGATGGGACAGGAAGAAATTATGGGATTGAGTTGACACTGGAGCAGTACTTGAATCGTGGCTTTTATTACCTGACATCAGCCTCCGTGTTCAATTCCCTGTATACCCCGAAGGATGGAATAGAACGAAAGTCCGCTTTTGCAAGCGACTACGTATTCAACTTTTTGGGTGGAAAGGAATTCAATATTGGGAAATCGCAAAAGAACAAAGTCTTCTTTGTAAATACGAAAATATCGCTGATCGGAGGGAAACGCTTTACCCCCATTGATTTGGCAGCTTCCATCGAAGCCGGTGAAACAGTTCGCCAAGAAGATCGTCCATTCATGACAAAATCGGATAATTTGTTCATTCCAAACATTTCCTTTGGGACCAGACGAAATCGACCTCGCTCTACACATGAGTTTAAGATCGACATTCAGAATGTTACCAACAATCAGGCTGTGGTGCAGGAGTACTATATCCAGGGCAATCAGTCCATAGAAGAATCTCCGCAGTTAGGGATGTTTCCGACGATTTCATACACCATCAATTTCTGAGGCAGCTTTGATATAAAATAAATTGACGCGTCCACTGTTTTTTTGGTAAATTCCCCGATTCAACAACATAAACTGCTAACCTATACATTATGAAAAAGGGGAATTTACTTTTAGTTACCATTGTCGCGTCCTTGGGCGGATTACTTTTTGGCTACGATACAGGTGTCATCAATGGAACTCAATTCTATTTCAGCAAGTACTTCGATCTGTCTGCCGCCACCAAAGGATGGGTTGTGGGTAGTGCCCTGCTAGGCTGTTTTGTGGGCGCACTTGTGTCTGGCGCAATGAGTAAGAAGTATGGACGCAAGAATTCCCTGATCATCTCCGCTATTCTGTTTACGATCTCTGCATGGGGTTCAGGTTTGCCGTCTTTCATGCCACAGTCTGTGGATTTGATGGTGGTTTTTAGAATTATAGGAGGTTTGGGTATTGGCATTGCGTCGATGAATGCCCCGACTTACATTGCAGAGCTATCTCCAGCGAACATTCGGGGAAAGATGGTCACCTACTACCAGTTGGCCATCGTCATTGGTTTCTTCGTGGTCTTCCTGGCCACCTACGGGATCGGAAATGCTGGAGATGCCGACTATAACCTAAACGAGGGATGGAGATGGATGTTTTGGTCCGAATTGATCCCATGTCTCTTGTTTCTCATACTGCTTTTTATTGTGCCGAAAAGTCCTCGCTGGTTGATGATGGTGGGCAAAGAGGAAGAAGCGAAGCAGGTTTTGTTAAAAATTCATCCGGAAGAAATTGTAAAGGCAGAAATGGAAGAAATTTCCAGTTCCATTGACGCAGCCTCCGATCAGCAAGGGCTGTCTGCTTTTAAGAACAACAAGTTCTTATTCATTTTACTCGTAGGGTCGGCGCTGTCTGCGCTGCAGCAACTTACGGGAATCAACGCAGTGTTGTATTATGGTGCAGATATTTTCGAAAAGGCCTTGGGTTTTGGAGAAGATGATGTGCTGAAGCAGCAGTTGCTCCTTGCAGGTGTCAACCTGGTATGTACTTTCATTGCCATGGGGACTGTCGATAAGTTTGGTCGAAAGCCGTTGATCTTCCTCGGTTCTGCGGGGATGATCGTGGGATTCCTGATGCTGGGGGGAACCTTGATGTCGGGCAATGTTGGCATCGTGTCGTTATTAGGTGTGCTGGTTTTCATTGGATCTTTTGCCTTGTCGATGGGGCCGATCGTTTGGGTATTGCTTGCGGAGATGTTTCCCAACCAGATCAGAAGTATAGCGATGTCGATAGCGGTAGCGGTGCAATGGGCGATGAACTACGTCGTCTCGCAGAGCTTCCCGATCGTGGTCGAAAGCGAAGCCAACAACGGTCCGTTTTGGAATCAGTCGTTGCCTTATTTTATCTTCATCTTTTTTATTGCGATCATCATATTTGTAACATACAAATATGTGCCTGAAACCAAGGGCAAGTCCCTGGAAGAATTGGAAGAGATTTGGGATTGAGGAATTAATGTTCTGGAAAAAAGCCATGCCTTCAGGTATGGCTTTTTTTGTTTCCAACTTAGGAATAAACAAAGCATTTTTTTGGGGTCGAACTAATTGTATGGTTAAAGATGTGGTTGATATAGAGGTAGTTAGGTTAATAATGCACATCTTTATCAATTAAATAAACAATACCATGAGAGTCATCTTTTACAGTCTTTTTTCATTTGCTATTTCTTCGGGTTTGTTTTCAGAAGCATCCTCCAACCCTGCCGAAGCATCGACTAATAGCGATACGGAATACACTCTAGTATGGTCTGATGAATTTGATGTCGATGGGGCGTTGGATCCGGGCAAATGGTTTCATCAAACCTTCGCTCCAGCCAATGGATCATGGTTCAATGGGGAAGAACAACATTACACTGACCGAATCGAGAATTCGTTTGTCGAGAATGGCGTGTTGAAAATAGTCGCTAAGAAGGAAACCTTTAACAATGGGCAAAGTACGAAGGAGTATACCTCGGCAAGACTGAATTCAAAATATGCGTTTACGTATGGAAGGGTAGATGTCCGTGCCAAACTACCAGCGGGTAGAGGGACTTGGCCTGCCATCTGGACCTTGGGACAAAACATAAATGAAACCGGGGCATATTGGCAGACACAAGGTTTTGCAACGACGGACTGGCCTGCAACCGGGGAAATCGACATCATGGAACACTGGGGAGATTCACCGAATATCATCCATTGGTCAAATCATACGCCGGCTGGCTTTGGAGGCAATCCTAATACAAACAAAGGAGAGATTAGCAACGTAAGTGGAGCGTTTCACGAATACTCCATTATTTGGAACGAGGACGAGATTGTGTATCTGGTAGATGATGTTGTAAAACACACCTACAATCCTTCGAACAAAAGCCTGAACAATTGGCCGTTTGATGAACCACAATTCATCTTGTTAAATGTCGCAATGGGTGGAATCTTTCAAAGTGAACCACGAGTGATCGACCCTAATTTTGTGGAAAGTGCGATGGAGATTGACTACGTTAGGGTGTACGAAGAAAGCATTCCTTTGACTCAAGACTCAAGACTTAGCGACCTAAAAATCAATGGTGAAACCATTTCGGGTTTTAATATTAATCGATCAGATTATACCTACTTTCTTAGCGAGGATCAGTCGACGCTACCTGCGATATCTTACACGCTCATCAATGAGAATTCGACTGTCAATCTTTTGGAGGCTACCACGATTCCCAGTGCAGCATCAATAGAAGTAACTTCGGAGGATGGATCTGATTCAAGGACTTACACTGTCAATTTCAAACGCCCGTTGGCAGTGCCTATCGATTTTGAGTCCAATGAGATTGCGTATGAGTTTGTCAATTTTGGAGGTGGCTTTGCAGAGGTGGTGAGCAACCCTGCCGTCGCTACGTTTAATTCAAGCACTAAAGTAGTTCGTAATGTGAAATTTGAGGGCGAGGACTTTGCCGGAGTGGTTTTGCCTGTAGATCAAAACATTGACTTTACAGAGGGGTCTGTCTTCAAACTCAACGTTTATGCGCCAAGGATAGGAGTGCCTCTAACGTTAAAATTGGAATCTCCAACAGGATCAAACGAGCTTGTAAGATCAACGCTCAAAGCAAATGAATGGGAGGTGATCGGTTTTGATTTTGTCGGTCTAGAAAAGGGGGATTATGATGCGATAACGCTTATTTGGGACAATGGCACTGTCGGCGATGGGAGTGGAAATTGGACTTTCTTCATTGATGATATTGAAGTAGTGGATGAGATCGGGACTAATTCGTCCCTGGAACGTTTAGCCATAGACAATGTAGACCTTTCTTCGTTTGATCCATCGCTATTCAGCTATAATGTGGAACTACCTGCCGGAGCAGAGGAAGTGCCTGCAATAGCTGCAGTTGCAACTGATCAAGACGCACTGGTTTTGATCAATGAACCGCTTGAATTACCTGGTACTGCGTCAATCCAAGTGGTCGCGGAAGATAGAAGCAATGTGAGTATTTACGAGGTTGCGTTTACGGTAGAGGGAGCACTTGGATTGAGCGAAGATCTTGTGACAGTGTATCCAAATCCAACCTCTAAAAAGCTAACCATTACGTTACGCGATAGCTATGTTCCAGATAAAGCGAGGTTATCGGTCGTGGATGTTTCGGGCAGGGTCTATTCGTTGGAGTGGTCAAAAGCTGAGCGGAGGTTAAGTGCAGATATTTCGGAACTACCTCCTGGAGTATATTTTATCAACTTAGGTTTTGATAAAGTAAGGTTTGTAAAAAGGTGACTTAAGTCTCTACTGCACGGGGCTGATTTGCGTCTCGAAACAAAGTGAAAATGCTTCAAATGAGTGTTTTCCGCTAGACAGTTTCAGCATTACTCCCTTTTGTATTTTATTTGCTTTCATAGCAAATGGGGAGAAGGTCAATTGGAAATTGACTTGATATAGCAAGGCGTAGGT
>CAZQJU010000146.1:0-7865 GCA_964593185.1 uncultured Roseivirgaceae bacterium | reverse complement strand
TCAATATCGGTGACATCAATGACAAGAAGTTTACCCAGGTCGTAGTGTGCGATCCAGTCTTCATAGTGCTGATTAAGCTCTTTGAGGTAGTCGATCCTAATTTTGGTTTCATACTCCCTACCTCTTTTCTCAATGTTTCGCACAAGTTTTCCGATGTCTGCTTTAAGGTAGATGAGTAGGTCAGGGGCCTGAACAAAGCGAATCATGGATTCAAACAAGGTGAGATAGTTTTCATAGTCTCGTTCCTTGAAATACCCTTGCTTGTGTAAGCTCTTCGCGAAGATGTAGGCATCCTCATAGATTGTCCGATCCTGTATGATGTTGACATCGCCGGATCGTAAGGTATTGATTTGTTCGAACCGACTATTTAGAAAATGGATTTGCAAATGAAAGGCCCACTTGTCCATGTCGGAATAGAAGTCTTCGAGGTATGGGTTATTATCCACCGATTCAAACTCTGCCTTCCAGCCGTAATGCTTAGCCAACATTTCGGTAAGCGTTGTTTTTCCCGCTCCGATATTGCCGGCTACAGCGATGTGTCTTGAGTGTTTAGTCATTAGAGGTTTTCTTGGATTCGTTCCATGTTTTGTACTCCGCAGAAGCCAGTGGTCTATTCGGTTCTATTTTTCTTAGTGGTTCACAAGGTTGAAGTGAATCATGAAGTTCAGCGGGTAATTGCTGATAAAGCCGGGTCCCCATGGTTTTCCACTGAATCATTTCATTGCTGACTTCCTTAATTTTTTTAGCCGGGTTTCCCACAATCAGGCTTCTTTCCTCAAACTTGGAGTCTGCCTTTACAAAAGCCAGCGCACCTACGATACATTCGTTTCCAATTACGGCATTGTCCATGATCACGGCATTCATTCCCACGAGCACATTTTTCCCGATCTGGGCACCATGAATGATAGCTCCATGACCAATATGGGCACCTTCTTGCAAGGTGATGGTGATGCCGGGAAACATGTGAACAGTGCAGTTTTCTTGGACGTTGCATCCATCTTCAATCACAATTCTTCCCCAGTCTCCTCGGATGGCAGCACCAGGACCCACATATACATCCTTGCCAATGATAACATCTCCGGTCACCGCAGCTTGCGGATGGACGAATGATGATGCATGGACAACAGGTTTGATTCCCTTGAAAGAATAAATCATCCCTAGGCCCTTTCCAGTACTACCGCATACCCTTGGCCAACACCAATACACATCGTCACCAATGCGTATTGCTTTTGTGTTTTGTGAAGCTCCAATGCAGCCGAATACGTGATTCGTGTTCCGGTCATACCGAGTGGGTGTCCTATAGCGATGGCTCCTCCATTTGGATTGATACGTTCGTCCTTGTCGTCAAGATCCAAAGACCGTGTGCATGCCAATGCCTGCGCGGCGAATGCCTCATTGATTTCAATCAAGTCCATTTGGTCCAAGGTCAATCCAGCTTTTTTCAATGCTTTCAGGGAGGCCTCTACCGGACCAATTCCCATGATCCTCGGTTCCACGCCAACAACCGCTGAGGAAATTATTCTCGCCTTTGGTGTCAGATTATACTTCTTGGTAGCCTCCTCAGAGGCAATCAGGCTAGCAGCTGCGCCGTCGTTTAATCCGGAAGCATTGCCTGCAGTGACAGAGCCGTCCTTCTTGAAGGCAGCGCGCAACTTGCCTAAGACCTCAAGAGAGCTCCCGGGCTTGATAAATTCATCCCTATTAAAGTCGATGGGATCTGCTTTTCGTTGAGGAATCTTCACGTTCACGATTTCTTCAGCTAGCCTCCCGGTTTCTTGCGCTTTAGCAGCCTTCGCTTGCGACCACAACGCAAAGATGTCCTGATCGTTACGGCTAATCTTGTGCATCGCTACGAGATTTTCTGCCGTTTGTCCCATGCCATCGGTTCCATAGAGCTCTTCCATTTTTGGGTTGATGAAACGCCAGCCAAAACTGGAATCGTACATTTTAGCATCTGTCCCAAACGGTTTTGCGGACTTGGAGATCACCCACGGGCCGCGTGTCATGTTCTCAACACCCCCAGCTATAAATACGTCACCATCACCTGTTTTGATAGCCCTATTGGCATGTACAATGGCCGACATACCGGAAGCGCACAACCTATTGACTGTTTCACCAGGAACCGAAAATGGAATTCCTGCCAATAACAACGCCATACGTGCAACATTTCGATTGTCTTCACCAGCTTGATTGGCGCATCCCATGATTACCTCATCAATCATGCTTGGGTCAAGGCCTGGATTTCGCTGGATAAGTTCCTTCAAGACAATGGCCCCTAAGTCATCGGTTCGTACCTGACTAAGTGTTCCTCCAAAACTTCCGATGGGCGTTCGAATGCCATCGATGATGTATGATTCCTTCATGGGGTTGTTGTTTTAGACACAAATATTTGATTTCTCCTCATGCATTCCAATAACCAAACTACTTAATAACAAATTCCCTTTGTAGGCGGTTGCGCATGATATACTTTTGCGAGAATTTGTTTTAACCTAAGTTCTTACCATTCAATCCTTTCAGAATGCCTAAAAATCCCAACATCAAATCTGTTCTCATCATTGGAAGCGGTCCCATCATCATTGGTCAAGCGTGCGAATTCGATTACTCCGGATCGCAAGCTTCCAGGTCGTTGAGGGAAGAAGGAATCGAGGTCACCTTGATCAATTCCAACCCCGCTACCATCATGACAGATCCGGTGACGGCGGACAACATCTATCTTAAGCCACTTACGAAGAAATCGATTCGGGAGATCTTAGAAAAGCATCCTGAGATCGATACCGTCCTTCCTACCATGGGAGGTCAAACGGCTTTGAATTTGGCCATTGATTGTGAGAAGGCTGGGATTTGGGAAAAGTACCAGGTCAACATGATTGGTGTAAATACCGACGCGATTGAGACCACAGAAGACCGGGAGAAATTTAGGCACAAGATGATCGAGTTGGGCATCGGAGTATGTAAAGGGGAAACTGCCACGTCGTTCTTGAAAGGAAAAGAAATTGCCCAGGAAATTGGCTTTCCGTTGGTAATCCGACCTTCCTACACCTTGGGAGGATATGGTGGAGGCTTTGTGAACGGGCCGGAAGACTTTGATACTGCTTTGAATGCGGGTTTGCAGGCCTCGCCAATTCACGAAGTGTTGGTAGAGCAGAGCATACTGGGTTGGAAGGAATACGAGCTTGAACTACTCCGGGATAATGCCGGAAACATCATCATCATCTGTTCGATTGAGAATTTTGATCCGATGGGAGTGCATACAGGTGACTCCATCACGGTGGCCCCGGCTATGACGCTCTCGGATACCGTGTATCAGCGGATGAGAGACATGGCCAAAAAAATGATGAATGGCATCGGGCATTTTGCCGGAGGCTGTAATGTTCAGTTTTCTGTGGATCCTGTATCCGAGGACATCATTGGCATTGAGATTAACCCCAGGGTATCCAGATCTTCTGCGTTGGCATCCAAAGCCACGGGTTACCCTATAGCTAAGATTGCTGCGAAACTTGCGATAGGCTACAATCTGGACGAGCTAAAAAATCAGATCACTAAGACTACATCGGCCTTGTTTGAGCCAGCCATCGACTATGTGATCGTTAAGGTGCCGCGATGGAACTTTGATAAGTTTAAGGGGTCTGACCGAAAGTTGGGTCTTCAGATGAAATCAGTAGGTGAAGCAATGGGGATAGGCCGGAATTTTCAGGAGGCGCTCCAGAAAGCGTGTCAATCTCTGGAGATCAAGCGAAATGGACTGGGAGCTGATGGACGTGAAGTAAAGGATCAGGATACCATTTTGCATAGCCTGGAGCATCCAAGTTGGAACCGGCTGTTTCATATCTACGACGCCTTCAAGCTGGGAATTCCTTTCAAGACCATCTACAAGCTTTCTAAAATCGACCCTTGGTTCCTTAACCAAATTGAAGAGCTCATTACGCTTGAGAACGAAGTCGAGAAGTACGACATCGATACTATTCCAACGGAGCTCCTCCGAGAATCCAAAAAGAAGGGGTATGCAGATCGTCAAATTGCACATTTGCTCAAATGCCTGGAAAGTGAAGTCTACAAAAAAAGAAATGACCTGGGCATCAAGCGAGTCTACAAGCTTGTAGATACCTGTGCAGCAGAGTTTGAGGCTCAAACGCCCTATTACTATTCCACTTTCGAGGATGAAAATGAATCCGCAGTCACCGATAAGAAGAAAATTATTGTATTGGGTTCAGGCCCGAACCGGATTGGGCAAGGGATCGAATTCGACTATTCGTGCGTGCACGGTGTGTTAGCCGCGAAGGAATGTGGGTACGAAACCATCATGATCAACTGCAATCCCGAGACGGTGTCAACGGATTTCGATGTAGCAGACAAGTTGTATTTTGAGCCGGTATTTTGGGAGCACATTTACGACATCATACTGCATGAGAAACCCGAGGGCGTGATCGTTCAGCTGGGGGGGCAGACCGCCTTGAAGCTGGCAGAGAAGCTGGAAAGGTACGGAGTTAAGATCATCGGAACCAGCTTTGAAGCCCTGGATCTTGCAGAAGCAAGGGGTCGGTTTTCGGACTTATTGAAGGAGCAAGAAATCCCATATCCATTGTATGGTACCATTGAGAATGCGGAAGATGCTGTGGACCTATCGAAAGACTTGGGCTTCCCTTTACTGGTCCGTCCGAGCTATGTGTTGGGTGGTCAGAGTATGAAGATCGTGATCAACGAAACCGAGCTTGAGCAGCATGTGGTGAACATCCTGAAAGACAAGCCGGATGGCGAGATCTTATTGGATCACTTTCTAGAAGGAGCGATAGAGGCCGAAGCCGACGCTATTTGCGACGGTGAAAATGTGTACATCATCGGGATTATGCAACACATTGAGCCTGCAGGAATCCATTCAGGCGACTCCTATGCTGTTTTACCCCCCTACAATCTGGGTGATTTTGTGATTCGCCAGATCGAGGATTACACCAAGAAAATTGCGATTGCGCTGAAGACGGTGGGACTTATCAATATTCAATTTGCGATCAAGGATGACAAAGTTTACATCATTGAAGCGAATCCAAGAGCTTCTCGAACGGTACCGTTTATTTGCAAAGCCTACAAAGAACCCTATGTAAATTATGCCACTAAGGTGATGTTGGGCGAGAAGAAGGTGACCGACTTTGATTTCAAACCCGTGAAGAAAGGATATGCCATAAAAGAACCCGTTTTCTCATTCCATAAGTTCCCGAATGTAAACAAAGAGCTGGGTCCTGAGATGAAGTCGACAGGAGAGGCGATTTACTTCATTGATGATTTGATGGATGACTATTTTATGGAAATTTATTCTGAGCGAAACCTATACCTAAGCAGATAGGTTAAAAGAGAAGATATGGGCGTACTAATTAAGTTTCTTTTAATTCTCATCCTGGCGATCTATACATTCTACAAGGTTGCAGGATTTCTTTTCCGAATCGTTTTTGGAAACCTCAAAAGCGATCCGGGAGGATTTCGACAGTCCAGGCAATCCACCAAACAAGCACCCGATAGCAACTTGAACATTGACAAAGTTCCGCATCCTCAATCCAACCCCAAATCAGGGTACGAAGGAGGGGAATATGTCGACTTTGAGGAGGTGAAGTAAGTCTTCCTTTCAATGTAAGAGATTTTGTAATTATGATTTAGCTTTGAATTTCCAACCGAGAGAATAAGTGCATGGCGTGGTTTAATCGACAAGACAAAGGAATACTTACCAAAACCGAAGAGAAGAAGGAAGTACCTGACGGCCTTTGGTTTAAAACTCCAAAAGGAAACATCATTCACATGCGCGAGTTGAGAAACAACTCCTACGTATGCCCGGATGATGACTACCATGTGCGGATTGGATCCAAGGAGTATTTTGAGATTCTCTTTGATAACAATGAGTTTACAGAGCTGGATGCAGAGCTGGTGTCTGGAGATCCCTTGAAATTTGAGGATACGAAGAAGTACCCTGAACGTATTGCTGCCGGGCAGAAAAAATCCAACTTGAAAGATGCCGTACGTAGTGCACATGGAAAGATGAACGGAATCAAGTTGGTGGTTTCCTGTATGGATTTTGCCTTCATTGGGGGATCAATGGGCTCTGTAGTTGGAGAAAAAATTGCTCGTGCGATCGACTATTCGCTTAAAAACAAAGTTCCGTTTCTCATGATTTCGAAGTCAGGTGGGGCACGGATGATGGAGGCCGGCTTTTCCCTGATGCAGATGGCAAAAACATCTGCCAAACTGGCATTACTCTCGGAGGAAAAAATCCCTTACATTTCACTACTTACTGACCCAACCACTGGAGGCGTTACTGCCTCGTATGCGATGCTTGGCGACTTCAATATCGCTGAGCCAGGTGCATTGATTGGTTTTGCGGGTCCCCGAGTTATTCGAGAAACGATCGGTAAGGATTTACCGAAAGGCTTTCAAAGTTCTGAGTTTGTACTAGATCATGGTTTTCTTGATTTTATTGTAGATCGAAGGCAGCTCAAGAGCAGACTGACACAGCTTTTGAAAATGTTAAAATAGCGCTAACATTCGTTTATGATATTGGTTAGTATTTCTAATATAAAACCATATTGTTCGATTAGCTTATCGACTATATTTGTCAAAATTTTAGAATAAAGAATAGAGGAGTATGTCCATTGTTGTAACTTCAATTATAGCGTTCACAGTACTGATTCTGATATTGGTATTGATTCTTTTAGGAGCGCAGTCTAAGTTGGTACAGTCAGGTCCTGTGCAGATTGTGATCAACGGAGACGATTCCAATCCGGTCACCACCGCGGCAGGATCGACATTACTTTCCACCATGTCCTCACAAAGCGTATTTCTGCCTTCCGCATGTGGAGGAGGAGGTACTTGCGCCATGTGTAAGTGTAAAGTGATCGAAGGTGGGGGAGATGTGCTCCCTACGGAGGTCGGCCACCTTAGCCGGGCAGAGCAGAAGGATAACGTTCGCCTTGCATGCCAGGTGAAAGTAAAAAATGACATGAAGATCGAGATTCCGGAGGAGATCTTTGGAATCAAGAAGTGGGAAGCTACTGTGGTAAGAAACTACAATGTATCTTCATTTATCAAAGAATTTGTGGTTGAGATTCCGGAGGAGATGGACTACGAAGCGGGAGGATACATCCAGATCGAGGTACCTAAATGTGAAGTTGACTACAAAGACATTGACATTACAGCACACCCGAAAGAGCACGATGATCCGAATCGTTTTCAGGAAGAGTGGGACAAGTTTGGATTGTGGGATCTGAAAATGAAAAATGATGAGCCCATCGAAAGAGCCTATTCCATGGCTTCGTATCCTGCAGAGGGACGAGAGATCATGCTCAACGTGCGAATTGCTACCCCACCCTGGGATCGAGCAAAAAATAGCTGGATGGCGGTAAATCCGGGCATAGCCTCATCCTACATTTTCGGATTGAAGGAAGGTGACAAAGTCACCATCTCAGGACCGTACGGTGAATTCTTCATTAACCCTTCAGAAGCAGAAATGCTGTACGTTGGTGGTGGAGCTGGAATGGCGCCAATGAGATCACACTTGTATCATCTGTTCAAAACCCTTCAAACAGGAAGAAAAGTGAGCTACTGGTACGGAGGAAGATCGAAAAGAGAATTGTTCTACCTGGATCACTTCTGGGATTTGGAGAAGAAATTTCCAAACTTCCAATTCCATATCGTATTGTCTGAACCACTTCCGGAAGACAACTGGAAAGAGAAGAAATCGCTTGATGATGAAGGAGATGGATTCCTGGGATTTGTTCACCAGGCAGTAATCGATCAGTACCTAAGCAAGCATCCGGAGCCGGAAGAAATCGAGTTGTACTTCTGCGGTCCTCCATTGATGAACCAAGCGGTGCAAAAAATGGGAGAGG
>CAZQJU010000145.1:4268-7880 GCA_964593185.1 uncultured Roseivirgaceae bacterium | reverse complement strand
GATTGGTCTGGACTGTCATCTATCTCCTGCTGACTTTGAAACAGACTCAGCACCCGGTACCCATAGATACCGCTAAGTGGACCATTTTCCACGGCGATTTGCTGGCCTTCAGGGTAAAATCCTGCCCGATCTCTCCATTCATTATCATTAAAACTATAGTTAATGGAAGTTGTCCACTCGAATGCACTCACAATGTTTCTAGAAGTCAGTGCAACCTCAATACCACGATTCCGAATACTCCCGGCATTTACTGTAACTACGTCAAAGCCGGCAGTTCCCGGCAGCTGAAAGTTCAAAAGAACATCTGTGGTGATTTTTTCATACACGTCTAAAGAGCCGTAAATCCGTGAATCCAAGACAGCAAAATCCAGCCCGATATTGGCCTGCGTGGTGGTCTCCCATTTCAGATCTGGATTGTCCGGGCGTAGTGCGGCCAATCCCTGGATTGGGACCCCTCCAATAATGGTTCTCCTGGTTACGTTGTACAAGGATTGAGACCGTTTGTTGCCTATTTCCTGATTGCCAATCTGCCCGTAACTAACGCGAAGCTTTAGCTCACTAATGAAGGAAGAGGTAAAGAAATCTGCGTTGTGTATCTTCCACGCAAATGCTCCGGAAGGGAAATACCCCCATTTATTGTTTGGACCAAACTTTGTGGAGCCATCTGCCCTGAAACTGAATGTAAGCAAGTAGACATCATTGATCGAATAATTGATTCTTCCAAGGTATGATAAGAGTCTGGACCGTTCCTTAAAGTTCACGACACTTAGTGTATCCGCATTTACAATGCTTGCGAAATCCGTTGTAACGTCGGCAAAGTCTTGAAAAAAGCTTGTGCTCCCTTCACTATCGAATTGCTGAAATGTGGTGCCTCCAAGTATGGTGAGGCGACTGTCATTGGGTAGCTCCTTGTCATAGGTGATTGTAAACTCCCCTAGTGTATTCCAACTTTCTGTTTCTCCAACCTCTCCCTCACCGTTCACTTGCTCACCTTGAATGACAGATAGAGGTATCAACGCCTCGCGGTCAGAATCTGACTTATCAAATCCAATATTGACCTTCGCTTTTAGGCCTTTTGCCATCTCATATTCAAAAAAAGTGGTGCCAAGTATTCGGTTGGTCTTTATATGGTCCTCGATACTTAACAACGAGACCGGATTCGGAATTAGCGTCCGTACCGGATGGACCGAAAAATCTCCATTTTCATCAAAAACAGGGAGTAATGGTGACCAATTTCGGGTGTTATCAAACAACCCTCCAAATTCGGCTGCATTTGAATTGGCGCCGAACGGGACCTGCCGGTCCTTATTTTGCGACAGAGAGATACTTATTCCTGTCGTGATCTTATTTGTTGAATAATCGACATTGGCCCGACCAGCAAAACGTTCCAACTCCGAGTTTTCAACAATTCCTTGATGTTTGAAATAATTGATGGAAGCATAGTACTTCAGCTCCTTGTACCCGCCACTGGCACCTATTTGGTGTTGATTAATCATCCCCAGTCTTGTCACTTGATCTATCCAATTCGTGCCCTCTCCCGCATTTCTAACCTCCGATGCGGAGTAAATGGGGTCGTCCCCGGGATTTTTTAATAAGAATACTTCGTTGGATGTGCGTGCATATTCGGTGGCGTTAAGCATATCGTATTCGCGATTGAGTTCTTGAATGCTGAATGAGCCACTGTAGTCAAGGGTGAGTTTTTTACCGTCGCCTCTCTTGGTTGTGATCAATACCACGCCATTCGCTCCTCTCGCCCCATAAATGGCTGTTGCTGAGGCGTCTTTTAAAATCTCAATGGCCACAATGTCTTGGGGATTGATTCCATTAAGGGGATTCCGTGGAGGGGAAAACCGATGTCTGGAAGAGGAACCTGGCTGCACGTTGTCGCTAGTAATAGGCAGTCCATCTACCACATACAAAGGACCATTCGCGCCAAGTACAGAGGAAGCCCCTCTAATTTTCACGTCAAAACCACCACCAGGCTGTGAACTGGACTGTGTTAAGACCACTCCTGGTGCCGTACTTTGCATCAAGTTACTCACCGAAACAACAGGTCCAGGATTCATATCTGCCTCACGAATCGAAGATACCGAACCCGTTATGTCACTCTTCTTTTGCGTACCGTATCCAACCACAATCACCTCATCCAATGCCTCCACGTCAGGTTGAAGCAGTACCTCGACAAACTCCTGCGAACCGAGCGATAGTTCACTTGTAATGAAACCAATGTACGTTACAATCAAGAGCTGATCTGCTCCGACCGTAAGCCAAAAATTTCCATCGATATCTGTGATGGTACCGCTATCCGTTCCCTTAATTCTCACGGTGGCGCCTGGTAACCCTTCCCCATCATCTGCAGAGACCACACGGCCCTTAATGGGTCGCTGGGCATGCACTAGAAAAACGCATGCGAATAGTATGCATCCTGCCAATGGCTTTTTCCAGCATGAGTAATCCTTAATCATATTGTAAACTCTTTTAAAAGAAATTGACTGCGTTAAAAACCAGAAGCGTAAACAATGCAAATAGGCCCAAGACGATGAAGGTAAACTTGACGGTGCTTTTGTTGACTTTTGATTTCTTCATACCTTCAAAATTCCAACTTACTGTCGTAGAAAGAAGGTGATAAAATCAGCAATGATGGGGGGGATTTTCAGGAGGATCGTTACGAAACCTGCTCTCTGGCGTGTTCTGACGGTGTTATCCCGAATTTTTTCTTGAAGATTTGGCTAAAGTACTTTCGGTCCGAAAAGCCTACTTTGTAGCACGTTTCGGCAACCGTAAACTGATACTTTTGGAGCATTTCAGCTGCTTGCTCCAGACGATAATCACGGATAAACTCTACCAGGTTGTATCCAGTTAATGCCTTCACTTTCTTGTAGACCACTGAGTGGCTCATCCCCATTTCACTTGCAACCAATTCGGCATTGAGCTCTGAATTATCTAAATGCCCATGTACCACCTGAACGAGATCTCGTAAGAATCTCTCATCCGGAGTGGCGAGATTCAGGTCTGTAGGCTTAGCCGCCAACTCATTACGAATTTGTGCGGTCAGTACTTCCCTTGATTTCAACATGTTTTCAATACGTGCAATCAAGACTGCTGAATTGAATGGCTTGGTGATGTAGTCGTCGGCCCCATTTTCAAAGCCCTCTTTCTTGAAGACGGTACCCGTTCTGGCTGTGAGTAAAATCACCGGAATATGAGAGGTGGATGGGCTGCTCTTGACCTTTTTCGTTAGTGTAATTCCATCCATTTCAGGCATCATTACATCAGAAATGATGAGATCCGGTAACTTCATTTGAATCCTTTCATAGGCTTCAAGACCATTCGAAGCCTCAAGAACTTTGAAACGGCCAGATAGGGTTCGAACTAGAAATTTTCTAATTTCTGGATTGTCCTCGACCACAAGCACTTCCTCCGACGTTTCGTTCGTAATTTCCGGGTCATCTAAGACGATTTCAGCATATCCATCCATCGATTCGCTGCTTACAAATCCTTTGATAAAGTTACTTTGGTCATAATGATCACTTCCCAGTAACAACTCAACTACAAACCTGCTTCCCACTCCTTCCAGACTATCGACGTACACCTGTCCTTTGTGCAGTGTGA
>CAZQJU010000145.1:0-4233 GCA_964593185.1 uncultured Roseivirgaceae bacterium | reverse complement strand
ATTTCTTGAACAATCGATAGGCCAATCCCAAACCCTTTTTTTGCTACGTCATGGTCGCTTTCTTTCTGATAAAATCGCTTGAATATGTCCTCAAGTTCTTCCTTCGGAATCCCTGGTCCCGAGTCTTTTACAGCAACAACAACCTTCTCTTTTAACAAGTTGATATCAAATTGAATATCTCCTCCTTCCGGCGTGTTTTTGAAGGCATTGGAAAGTAGATTAAAAAACACTTTTTCCAGTTGATCACGATCATACCAAAGTGCCACTTCAGACACATGCGAACGAAACTGATAATTAATTCTTCGGTGTTCCGCTTTATTGAGAAAGGAGAGATAGATTTCCTTACAAAAGGAGACAAAATCCCCTTCGGCTACTTTGAGCTTAATGCCTCCCTGGTCCAATCTTCGAAAATCTAAGAGCTCATTGACCAGGTGAATCAGGTGATTTCCATTGTTTCTTAAATTGGTTAACGAAGCACTTATGGCCTTGGAAGCACTAACTTTAGTAGCAAGAGCTTCAATTTCACCAATGATAAGGGTCAATGGCGTTCGGATTTCATGAGATACATTGACGAAAAATCGCTGCTTTATTTCGCTAATCTCAATATCTTTTTCCCTGCCAATCTTCTCTATTTCCAGCTGGCTTTTCACACGCTCCAAATTGACAGCATACCGCCGAAAAGCAAATAATAACCCGAGAAAAACAAGACTACTTATTGCATAGGCCCACCAGGTCTTCCACCAGGGCCTACGAATTCTAAAACTGAATACCTCTTCGTCTCGCGTGCTGGCATTTCTAACACTAAAATCGTAATTGCCGGGTCTAAGATCTGCAAATGTCATTGCACGTTCCTTGCCAATATTGACCCAATTTGGACTAACCGGATTGAGTCTGACCTCATAGTTTTCACCTCGCGAGCTTGGATAAATTGGGGTAGCAAAACGGAATGTCACTAAATTTTCATCGTGCTCCAAAATCAACTTATTGTGCTGAGTAGCTGTTGCATCAAATTCCGTGAGCGATTTATTTAAGATGTTCACATCTATGAATTCTACCTTTTTACGCTGATTTATTCTAATCTTATCCGGATTGAAGGAAACCACGCCCTCTGTCCCACCGAAATAGATGTTGCCATCCTGGTCTCTAGTGGTTGCGTTCAGATGATATTGCTGAAGGGGAAATTGCAAGTCCAAAATCTCTCCGTCTCCCATGACACCAAAGATGCTTTCTGAAGTAGCAAGCCATATCTCGTCTTTTTCTGTGGATTGTATAGAAAAGATGTTGGCATTTCCTCCCAAATCATTGTTGAAAATCAACCTGGACGTATTGAAAGACGCATTGGTAAAATGTAGGCCCTCCCCCCACGTTCCGATCCATATTCCTCGGCTGTTTTCACCTATTGAGACCACATTGTTTAGATGCTCAAGAATTCTCTTTGCTGTAAAGTCAAAAGTATCCAGTAAATACAGACCCTGACCAAAAGTTCCTACTAGCACTTTATCGTAACTCAGGCGGTGTAAGCTCACAACGTCCCGTGGTTGTCCAGGGCCCGTATCCAGCTTTTGGAGCTTTTTGGTTGAACTATTGAATACACTTAGTCCTCCTCCCCACGTTGCGATCAAGTAGTTATCCTCCTCAATCAACATGACGTCTCTAACATCATCATGACTAAGTGAAGAATTGGTGGTCGTATAGTGATCGAGACTGACTCCATCGGCTACAAAGAATCCAGATTGAAAAGTCCCAATCCAATAATTTGCACCAATCTTCTCAATGAATTGCACATAGGTGTTTTTAGGGATACCTTGCTGTAACCTTTTGGTGAGCTGATTCTCGTTCTGCACGGATAGCCCCGAACCGTCTGTGCCAAACCAAAGGTTTTCTTCCTCGATGAATATATCCAAAACACCAGCTTGATTGAACCCTTTAAAGTCACTATAGTAAAATTGTAGGTCTTGGAATCGATGGTCCATGAAACTGATTCCGTCCCAAGCCGTACCAAACCACAGATTTCCATCCCGATCCTCATAACAAACCTGTACCGCATTACTCACCAATGAATTCACCTGTGTGGACTTGTATGCATAGTTCACGATAGACGACCCTTCCATGCGGTATAAACCTTCACCATCGGTCCCGATCCAAACTACTCCATTTTTATCCTCGATAATGTCCCTTATGTCCGTTGCATTGATTTCCACTCTTGAGGTCGAAAGATTGCTGATATCAAATAAGAGCAACCCATGGTGACGGGTTCCTACTAGCAGTTTTGTATCATCGATGAGGTAAAGCTTCTGGATGAAAACTCCTGCCGAGTAATCCGACAAACTGTAGCTCACCGATGATCCATCCTGACCTAGACGAGTGAGTAAACCTTCCTCAGCCCCCACCCATAGCACACTGTCAGAAGCAAAAATTGCTGAAGGCTGACTTTTGATTTTTGATGACGAGAGGGCTTCAACCGGATCCCCTGTGGTTGACAAGCGAGCAATGCCTTTGTCAGAAAGCACAAAGAGTGTTGAATCTCCACCCGGAACTACGTCTATGATACGGTTACCAATGGATTTATGCTCAACCGGACGGATTTCCTTTGAATCAAGTCCCATGCGCAACACCCCTTTGCCAAAAGTGCCTATCCAGAGTTGATTAAAATCGTCCACAAAGAGTGACGACACATCATTTGAGGTTAGTGCTGAATTACCTGCATGAAAATGGATAAATTCTGCGCCATCGTAACGATTGAGTCCTTGTTTGGTGCCGATCCAAACCAAACCCTGACGATCTTGGGTGATGCTTGTAATGGAACCAGAGGCTAATCCATCTCGTCTTGAAAAATTGTAGAATCGTTCTGAATTCTGAGCAAAGCCGAGTATTGCTGAAACGAAGCAACACCAAAAACTAATTACCCACTGAATGATTTTCATACTGATCACCTTTGAAAGTTAGTGCCTGAATACCAAAAAAGGGGCTAATGCCCCTGATTCAATGAATACATACTTAAGAAGCGATTATTACTCTGCATCCACAATTCTTAGGTTCCTGAAGTAGATCGTGTTTTCCGACTGACCATCTCCATACCCCCCTCCGGCAATGATCTTGATTCCATTTACTTCATCCGGCCCGGCTGAAGTCTCACTTGCCGGATAATTGTTTCCTGCATTCTCTACATAAAACTCGTCGAATCGCAACGTAATCCATTGATTAGCTGCGGTTATGTACTTTCGGTATGCGATGTACATTCCTGATCCATCGGGGTTGAGTCTATGATCCTCGTGTTTCGTCAGCATTAGGAAAAAGGAGTATCCTTTTGTCTTGTCCGACCCAAATGCAGGATTATCCCCGATCATCACATTATCTCCAGTCATGTCCGAAAAAGGTACTGCTTCAGAGTCCGCATAGTATACATCCACTTCAACGTACTTAGTACCTGCGGTAAGTCCATCCATGGTACTGTTCATTTGGGGTAGCGCTTCTACCATCGTCTGGTCCAAGGTTGTACCAAAATCAAACATGATATGAGACCAGCCTGCCGTACCCCAGGGAGCAGGACTTTTTGTTACCTTCATTGCTTTGCCCTGATAGATCAATTCCGCCGCGGCATCGGGATTTGCCGCACCCATCTCTATGGTGAACTGATTGTTCATATTTTCGAACGTAGCTGTCGTGGGGTCTAAATTGTTGCTCACATCAAAAGTGGTGATGGTTCTATCTGTATCCCAGTGCGTCGGATCGATCGTTGATAGCGTCACACTGGCCCCTGCCTCACCTGCAAAGTCCGCGAGTAGAAATCCAAAATCTCCCACGGCTTCCAATGATATTGCCACACTTTCGGTCGTCGTACCCTCCGCGTCTTCTACGGTGAATACCAAGGAGACTGTGCCACTTTCAGTTGGTGTGTATTCATGTGTAAACGAATCTGTCGTTTCATCTCCCGTATAGGTCTTAATATTTGAACCATTCAGACTCACACTACTCAAACCAGCCTCAGCTGTAACAGAAACATCAAATGAAAAAGGGCTTGCAACGAGCGCCTGAAGGCCTGTGAGATCGGAAGGACTCGTAATTTCAATTGTAGGTGCTTCAAATGAGGGAGCAGGCGGCTCAGGATCATCTCCACAAGAAGCGATACTGATCAATGATCCAAGAACTAGCGCGAATGCCAACTTGTTCCAATTCTGTATTAACATTTTCGATAACATAGCTTAAAGATTAATTTCTAACAATTTTTTACAT
>CAZQJU010000144.1:0-7891 GCA_964593185.1 uncultured Roseivirgaceae bacterium | reverse complement strand
CTTCGGGATGAGAAACTTCTAATTAGAGGATACTTACTAGCTGTTTTTAGTGAAATGAGTTATTTGAGTGGGAGCAGAGAGTTAGATAAGAGAGATACAGCTGCGATTTTAACACAAAAGTATAAGGATGGGCTCTCACAGCATATTTACTCTTATCGAACGGTAGCAGAGTTTTCAGAGCTATTACATGTGACGCCTAATCATTTGAATAAATGTGTAAAGAAAACGTTGAATAAAACTGCGCAAGACTTACTAAATGAGATGCTGATGCTTGAAGCAAAGTCACTATTGAAGTACTCAGATCTTTCCGTGCTTGAAATTTCTCACAAACTTTTCAAGAGCACACCCTCCAATTTTTCTCGCTTTTTTAAGAGCCTCAGCGGTATGACGCCCTTGGAGTTTCGAAAGGGTTAGACCCTGATATTTTTCATTTTTCCAATGCTTTTCATCAGTGCTGTTAGTGATTTTTATCACAATGATTGATATTGAATATAATGGGCCTTTTGTAGAATTAAAAAGTCTATCGATCTCTTCTAAGTTTATCCCATTAAAATATTTACAATAGAACTGTTCAATAATTGATATTATCATATTAATAACTCTTTTAGAGTGGTGTTTAATATTAATTATGAAAAAGAGCTCTACTTCAAGTGATTGATGTTGATGCTTTTTTGAATGGTCTTTGATTGATAATGAAATTAATTAACATTAACCCAAATAGCTATGAAACTAAAATTACTTTTATGTAAGGTTCCGCTCTTCAGCTCCAGTGCAGCTAGGCTGTTGCTTGGTATTTCTTTTGTTTTTTTCTTCCAGATTGCTGTACATGCACAAACTACAATTAGTGGTGTCATCACAGATGCACGTGGAGAGTCTCTTATCGGAGCTTCGGTGGTAGTGAAAGGTACTGATTCAGGTACGATTACCGATGTTGAAGGTAAATTCAGTTTATCTGTGGAGCCAGGTGCGATTCTGATCATCAGCTACACTGGCTTTGTAACTCAGGAAGTAGCTGCCTCAAGTAATGTGGTGGTTACTTTAGAAGAGGATCTAAAATCACTTGGCGAAGTTGTTGTCACGGGGGTTTTTGATAAGCGGACTACTCTGGAATCTTCTGTAGCAATTTCAAGTCTTAAAATAGATGATCTGAGGGCTATGGTGCCCAACAGTTCCGTAGATATGCTGAAGAACCTTCCGGGTGTGTACGTCAATTCCTCATCTGGTGAAATAGGAAATTCCGTTTACACACGAGGATTAAGCTCCAACTCTTCCACCAGAGATGGAAGCTACAGATACGTTTCTATGCAAGAAGATGGATTGCCTGTGGTAGGAATTGTTGGAAAAAACAGTCCGGATTTTTTTCTAAGGGCGGATGCCACCATAGCAAGAATTGAAGCGGTAAGAGGCGGTTCTGCTGCTATTCTTGGACCAAACGCACCAGGAGGTATTTTTAATTATATCTCACGAACAGGTGGAACTGAATTTGAAGGTGAAGTTGCGGTAAAAGGTGGGTTAGAAGGAAATGGAAAAAACCCATTTTTTCGGACAGATTTTAATGTAGGCGGACCACTATCAAAAGATAAAACCTGGACATACAATCTTGGTGGGTTTTTTCGAAATGCTGACGGCCCAAAATACCCAGGCTATACACTCAGTAGTGGTGGTCAGCTGAAAGGTAACATTCTCAAGAATTATGACAATGGATCATTGAAGGTGACGATGAAATACCTAAACGACCGTACGGGACCATTCGAATACACACCAACAAGGAATTTTAACAATCCTGAGGTAGTCCCTGGTTTCGATAACACGTCATCGCTCCTTATTCAACCGCAAAGACTCACCATGCCTGGGTCAGTGACAGGATTGGATGAAGATTTGACTTTTAATGCCGAAGATGGCTGGAGTTTTGATGAATTAGCTGTTGGTCTTCACTGGGATCATGACTTAGGAAACGGTTGGAGTACAAGCGTGAACACCCGGATATCTTCCAAAGAGTCTGTCCGAAACACAACTGCCGTGGCTAGCCCGGTAGAGGTTTTGGCCAATGGATTTCCATTTTTCTGGGCATTTAGCGGAAACTTCTTTCAATTCGGAGAATATGAGTTTTACAATACACAAACGGGGCAAAGCTATGGATCTGTGACACAGCTTCCGCCTTCAGGAGGTCCATTTCCTACATTTGTTAATAATGGCTTAAACCTGCCAGGAAGTGATATTTTAGAAAACGTTTTGCTGTACAACCCGCTTATCTATGAAGATGTGCCGATGACCGATTGGATTTCCCAGGCTAGCATCACCAAAGAACTAGACAATATGTCTTTCACAGCAGGTTTTTATCATGCATATACAGACATAGAGCAGGTTCAATATATCTCCATGGCAGCAAGTGGAGCTACCTACACGCCTCAACCGCAAGCGGTAGGTATTCGCTACACAGGACTTGATGGCTCTCAAGCTATGGCAACTTCTGAGAGTGGTCTTTTCGGAGTTGGCGGTGGAATATTTGGGCCGCAGTTGGCTGAAGCAAAGATCAATCAGACAGCCTTCTTTTTGGGGCATAGCTGGGACCTTACTGACAAGTTGAACCTTGACTGGGGTGTGAGAATGGAAAATTTCAGTATTGATCAAAGTTTTGTTGTTCCTGATGCCGACGCCTCTGACGCAGCTTCCACAGCTTCTGAAGCAACTGGAGGTATTGATGGTGATCTTAACACACTCTACGATAATAATCAGTGGGTTCTTAATCCAAGGGAGAGTTTTTCAGTAGACATTGGATTTGGGGAAACTTTTTCGTACTCCGCAGGTCTTAATTACCTGATCAGCAAAAATCTTTCGGTTTACGGCAGGTATTCTATTGGTAGAAAAACTCCTGATCTATCTTTCTATTTTGGTAATGGCATCCTGGATGATGTAGAGGCTTATGATCTGCAGCCAGAACAAATAACCTCTGCCGAATTGGGCTTAAAGTATAGAACGCAAAAAGTTGATCTATTCGTAACTCCATTCTATTCACAGCTTTCAAACATTCCAATTTACTTGACATTTCAGGATGATACCAGAGCAGACCTATCCTTCTATGTACCTGAGTTGCTATTTAAAGAATACAATGCATACGGAGTTGAAGTCGAAGGTCGCTACCAGTTCTCAGATAACTTCAGTATTCGTGGCGTAGTTACGCTACAAGATTCCAATGTTCCTGAGTATGAAACATGGGTAGAGGGTGAAGGCCCTGATGACGATGTACGAGTTAGATTTGAGAATACGGAGAATGCACAAATTGGAAACATGGCCATGATTACACCTGCCTACACTGGTGATAAATTAAGAGCTTCATTGAATTATCAATTTATGGGTGAAAGATGGGCCAATGAATTAAACGCATTTAAATTACCCTCATTTCATTCATTTGATTTGAATGTGGGTTATGAGATCAATGAGAACTTCGATCTGGCTCTAAATATTAATAACCTGTTCAATACCTACGGTATTATGGCATGGGAAGGTCCAGGTGACTTCCGTGATGCAGGTAACATCGAAAACCTGAGGCCGGAAGATGTAGCAGCCAATCCAAATGCTGTTTTCACTACACAAAGCATAATGCCAAGAGCATATTTCTTGACTGCAACTTGGAGATTTAAGTAATGTAAATTGTAATAATCCAATGTAAAACTAGGGTCGCGTGCCTGCGGCCCCAGTTTTTTTTGAATATTCTTATTTGCAATTCCCATTCCTTCATTGTAATAAAATCACTTATTAATGCTTAAAATGAAGAATCTGTTCGTAGTATTTCTCTTTGCGTTTGGTCTACATGCATGTCAGCAGCATTCGCCAGCTGAAAAAGAGCTACCTACAAAAAAGTTAGGAGAGGGTGAAACACTAGTACACGAGATGGTCGAGTCCATAGGTGGGTTGGATGCTTACAAGAAGCTCGAAGACGTGACTTTTACTTACACTTACAGAGATACAGTAAAAGGAGTCCAGGATATATCACTTGAACGGTTCGTTTACGATGGCGAACTTTCCTGGGGCGAGTACACCACACACACCAAAAACGTATTTCCGGATAAGCAAGGGCCTGTTTCTCAGGCATGGAATGGTAAAAAAGCCTGGGTGATCGTTGAAGGTAGTTTTGTGCCGGCTCCACCCGCGATCAGGGTAGCAAAGTTTTCACGTAATACAGCGTTTTTCTGGTTCAATATGATGTTCAAATTGTTGGACCCGGGAGCTAACCATGAAAGATTAGAGGATAGATATCACGACGATAAACTTTATAATGTTGTGAAAGTAACATACGGTAAAAACGTTGGGGACGCACAGGATCAATTTATACTGTATATCAATCCGGTAACTAAGTTGGTTGATCAGTTTCTTTTCACCAATATGTTTTTTGGAGCAGCGGAGCCAAGACTGATGCAGGTAGAATACACCGAGGTACATGGTATTAAATGGCCTGCCTACAGAAGATACAAACCTGCAGATTGGGAAGGGAACATTTTACCCAATACTAACTGGGCTGAGCAGATTTCTGAGAACATTCAATTCAACACAGGTATTGATAAGTTCATTTTTGACAAGCCTATCCTCACCAAAGTGCCGATGGCAGACATCAGAAACAACATTGTCAAGCAAGGAATAACGGAACAATCTACAGCAAAGGGAAAAGAACTCCTGGGAAAGTATGAGGAGGCTTCCGGAGGTTTTGACAAGTGGAGCAGTTATAAGACAGGTACCTTCACTCAAACTGCTGACTGGTACGGTAAGGGCAAGCACTGGACCATTGATCCACAACAATACAGTTTGACTGCTGAACTAGGTACCATGGACGGTGAGCTTACGCTTATTGATGGTCCAATGGCGGGTAAAACATGGACGACAAAAGCGGGAAAAGTCCACGCTATTGAAGAAAATGGGGATAAAGTGCCAGATTATCATGAAATAATGACCCACAGCTTTCCATACAAAACGTACTGGTTTCAATTTCCATTTAAAGTTCGTGAGGCAGACTTTATATCCTACGCCGGAACACGGGAAATTGAAGGACAAAACTATGAAGCATTATTTGTCACATGGCATTCTGAGGAACCCAATACCGAATTTGACCAATACATACTTTACCTAAATCCGGACACCTATCTTCTTGATTATCTGGAATTTACCTTAAGGGACTTTAATCAATTTGCGACCGGAATAGTGAAAAACTGGAATTTTCAGGAGAGTGGTGGTATAACCCTCCCCATGTCAATGTCAGTGACTACCGGTCTGTTAGCTAAGCCGATGCAAAAGCTCCATGAAAATCATTATCACGAAATAAAATTTAACTAAAATGCCAGGAAAGAAAGGTTTGTTTACCTATGAGAATGGAATAGTTGGCCTAATGTCACTGACATTTGGTTTTCTTTTCTTTGATCGCTTAGCACTGAACTATTTGGTGCCTTTTGTAGCTAAAGATCTCAATCTAAACAATACACAGATTGGGCTATTGGCCGCTGGTTTATCACTTACCTGGGCTATATCCAGTTACGTAACCACCGCTTGGTCTGACAAAAATGACAAGCATAAAACGACGTTTATCGTCGCGATAATCGTATTTTCTGTGTGTTCTTTTGGGTCTGGTTTGGCCGCAGGATTTGCGACGCTTTTAGTCGCACGCCTCATTATGGGCCTGGCTGAAGGTCCTGTTATTCCTTTAGCACAGCTTTTTGTAGAACGTGAGTCGACACCTAGTCGGCTGGGCTTAAATGTTGGGCTATTGCAAGCGATTGGAAGTGCCCTTTTTGGGTCGATTCTCGCTCCCGTTATCCTCATTCAGATAGCTGAAAATCTGGGCTGGCGCAATGCATTTTACATTGCTGGAATACCCGGATTGGTATTGGGTTTAGTGGTTTATCTATATCTCAAACCATCTACGGCTAAGAGCGCTGGCATGGCCAAAGAAGGAAAGCCTCCAATAAAGGAAATGATGAGCTATCACAACATGAAGTGGGGGGTGCCATTGGCATGTGCCGTATTTGGTTGGTGGTTCGCAATTATCCCATTTATCACCAGGTACTTTGTCGATTTTCAGGGAATGACTACTGACATGATGCAGGCAACCATGGGACTGTTAGGTGTGGCAATGTTGGTTTATTCAATTGCTCTGCCTGGTTTGTCTGACAAGTTCGGTAGGAAACCTCTATTGATCATTGCTTCGGTAGTTGGTTTGCTGTATCCATTTGCTATTTACTTCTTTGGAGGTTCAAGTCTTCAAATTCCAGCTATGTTATTGACATATGTTATGGTTGGGGCCTTACCGATGGTTGCTGCCATTGTCCCTTCAGAGGCGGTTCCTAATCACTTGAAAGCAAAAGCTATCGGCTTCACAACTGGATGTGCGGAGATTGTTGGGGGTGTGATTGTTCCCGGGATATCTGGAGGATTGTCTGATGCGATCAACGAATCGGCCTTTCTATGGGTAGCGGTCGCTTTGGCGGCTTTAGCATTGT
Source organism: uncultured Roseivirgaceae bacterium (assembly GCA_964593185.1). GTDB lineage: Bacteria > Bacteroidota > Bacteroidia > Cytophagales > Cyclobacteriaceae > Ekhidna. The sequence continues at coordinate 1,406 of CAZQJU010000144.1, read as the reverse complement.
TCTTTGCCAGTAAACTCCAAGCAAAACCTGTAGTCCAATGAAGATAGTAGACCTCTCCGTGACCATGTCGGAAGACATTAAAGAACCTTTACCAACGAAGATCGAATACGAAGATCATAAGCAAGGAGCAGAGATGATGGGCAAAATCATCTTTGGAGGCTTGTCGGATGTTTTTCCGGAGGGAAATGGTCCGGCAGGAGAGACCATCACCACGACCACTCATGGGGGTACGCATGTGGATGCGCCTTATCATTACTTCCCTACTACAAATGGAAAACCGGCAAGGACTATTGATGAGATGCCATTGGACTGGTTTTTCAGACCCGGAGTGGTGCTCGATTTTACTGATAAGCCCGATGGCTACATGTTCAGCTCTGACGACTTGAAAGAAAAGCTGGCGGATATCAACTATACATTAAAGCCCTACGACATTGTGATGATTCGATGCGATGCGGACAAACGGTTGCACGACGATGACTTTGTAAAGATCCACGTTGGATCATCAGCTGAGGCCACTCACTGGTTGATTGATCAAGGTATCCGAGTGGTTGGCACAGATGGATGGGGTTGGGATATTCCGTTGCATTTACAGGCAGCTGATTACAAAAGCAATCCACGTTCAGGTGTCATATGGCAAGCCCATTATGTTGGAATTGAAAAAGAATATTGTCAGATAGAAAAACTGGCCAACCTGGATCAGTTACCACCTTATGGATTTACGGTGGCTTGCTTTCCTGCCAAAATCAAAGATGCGAGTGCCGGGTGGACACGAGCAGTGGCCATTATCACTGAGGATGTTTAGCAATGTTGGATTTTGACAAAGACATATCAACCGTATTTGAAACCTATCATCAAAGGATAGAAACGGAAAATGCATTGATGTCTAGTCTGTCTATCGAAGAAGGAATGAAGCGAAGAGATGAGTTTCTCCTGCCGGTTGGTGAAGAGGTAGGCACTTTCATGTATCAGATGGTTAAAGCGTCAAAAGCACAAACCATTCTCGAAGTAGGTACCTCCTATGGATATTCGACCCTATGGCTGGCATGTGCTGCCAAAGAAATTGGTGCCAAAGTAATCACGTTTGAAATAGATAATGAGAAGGCAAACTATGCCATAGATCAGCTGGTAAAGGCGGGCCTTGCGAACGTGGTTGATTTTAGAGTGGGTGACGCTGTAGAGCGTATAAAAGCCGCCCCCGAAATGTTTGATTTTGTACTTGTTGATATCTGGAAGGAACTCTATGTGCCTGCATTCAATGTACTTTACCCAAAGCTGAATCCAGGAGCCTACCTGGTAGGGGACAACATGACCTTCCCGCCATCGAACAAAAAGGAAGCTACGGAGTATCGCAATGCCATCCGAGCTACTCAAGCCTTTGATTCCGTTTTGCTGCCCATAGGTAGTGG
>CAZQJU010000143.1:0-8063 GCA_964593185.1 uncultured Roseivirgaceae bacterium | reverse complement strand
TGAAAAGTCTCATACTGTGCTTGGTGAAACACAAATATGAGACTTTTACAAAATTCGGCGTGTGATTATGGTGAGATGTAGTTGGAAAGTATCCTTCGTTACACTTTGGTGGAAGAGTTCAAAAGAATACAATCCATGAATCTACAGGCGATAAAGTTTTTAGGAAGCTCGTTTTATCAATTGCAGCTGCACTTGCTGAGCTTCTTTCTGTTTTATTAAGCTTTCCTGAGGATTTACCTTGGAAAGCACATAAGCTTCTTTCATGAGCTTATCATATTTCTTTTGCAGTGATCCTTTTGAGGATTTGAAAATGCTTAGCATAACACGTCGTCGTTTGGGTGATTTCGATATACGAATGTACGCGTAGAACAAGACCTGTTTGCAGGAGTTCTTTCAATGGCCAGAATGGATCGACGAAGTACCTGTTTTGTTCGAGTAGCTGAGAATAGTACAATGAAATTATCCTTTTTAGAGCTGAAATATTCAAATAATGCAATTTTTGCTAAGGATAGTGAAAATTGATTTCGGATTGTGGCTTTTCCCGCTGTTTTTTGGAACTTTATCCCATGATTCGTTCCGCCACAGCCCAGGATTATTCCCAACTTGCCACCATCTACAATCATTACATTGTGAATACGCATTCCACATTTGAAATGAACGCCGTATCTCCCTCGGAGATGGGGAACCGCATTGAACGTGTGCAAACACACTTCAATCTTCCCTGGTTGGTAATCGCGGAAGATGAGGTGCCTGTCGGGTATGCTTACGCCACGCAATGGAAGCCACGATCCGCCTACGCCAAAACCACCGAAACCTCCATCTACCTGCATCAGGATCATTTTGGCAAAGGCTACGGCACTCAACTTTACACAGCGTTGATCAGTCAATTGCGGCAGCTTGGGTATCATGCGTTGATTGGGGGGATATCATTACCAAATGAACCCAGTATCAAACTCCACGAGGCGTTGGGGTTCAAAGCCATCGGTTCCTTCAAAGAAGTAGGATACAAATTTGACCGTTGGATTGATGTCGGCTACTGGCAATTGATTTTGTAGCTCACGAAATACTTCCACTTCGGACAAATTCCAACTAGCTTTGCGGCCTTGATGCATACCCTATGGAGGAAGAAAAAAAATCATTGAATTTCATCGAGCAAATGATCGAGAAGGATCTGCAAGATGGCAAGCACACGTCCATCATCACGCGGTTTCCTCCCGAACCCAATGGCTACCTCCACATTGGCCACGCCAAATCGATCTGTTTGAATTTTGGACTTGCTGAAAAATATGGTGGCGCATGCAATCTTCGTTTTGATGACACCAATCCGGAAAAAGAAGAAACGGAGTACGTAGATTCCATCAAGGAGAATGTAAGGTGGCTAGGTTTTGATTGGGGAGATCGAGAATACTACGCCTCCGACTACTTTGACACGCTGTACGAGTATGCGGAACGACTCATCAAAAAAGGGTCAGCGTACGTAGATGATCTACCCGCTGAAGAATTCAATGCCCTTCGTGGAACGCCGACACAGCCCGGGAAACCAAGTCCCTATCGCGACCGCTCGATTGAAGAGAACCTGGATTTATTCCAACGCATGAAGGCGGGGGAGTTTGAAAACGGTGCCAGGGTCTTGCGCGCCAAGATCGACCTCAGTGCTCCAAACATGCACATGCGAGATCCTATCCTCTACCGCATCAAGCACACTGCGCATCACCGAACAGGTGACGATTGGTGTATCTACCCGACGTATGACATGGCCCACGGACAGTCGGACTCTTTCGAAAACATTACACACTCTCTTTGTACGCTGGAGTTTGAAGTGCATCGACCATTGTATGCCTGGCTGATCAAGGAATTGGAGATCTACCCTTCCGAACAGACCGAGTTTGCACGACTGAACCTAAGCTACACGATCGTGAGCAAGCGAAGCTTACGTGAGCTCGTGGAGCTAAATCACGTCAACGGGTGGGATGATCCCCGTATGCCCACGATCTCAGGAATCAAGCGACGCGGCTTTACTCCGGAGGCTATCCGCAAGTTTGCCGATACCATTGGAGTAGCCAAGCGGAATGGATTGACCGATGTTGCCGTGCTGGAACATGCGGTTCGAGAGGATCTAAATAAAAAGTCCAATCGTGTCTTTGGCATCTTGAATCCACTCAAGGTCATCATTACGAACTGGCCGGAAGACAAAACGGAAACGCTGACCGCAGTTAACAATCCGGAAGACGAAAGCGCCGGAACCCGGGAGATGCCGTTTACCCGAGAAATCTACGTTGACCAGGCTGATTTCATGGAAGACCCACCTAGTCCGCGCAAGTGGTATCGACTGGGGCCCGACCGTGAAGTTCGCTTGAAATTTGCGTACATCATCAAGTGTACCGGCTTCAAGAAAGCCGAAGATGGAACGATTGAAGAGCTTTACGCTGAATACGACCCCAGCAGCAAAAGTGGGCAGGACACGAGTGGCAAGAAAGTGAAGGGTACCCTCGGGTGGGTATCCGTTCCGCATGCGCTCAACGCGGAGATCCGAATGTACGATCGTTTGTTTAAGACGGAGAACATGGGAGCCATTGATGACGACTTTAAGAATCATCTGAATCCGGATTCTCTGGAAGTGAATACGAACGCAGTTTTAGAGCCGTCATTGAAAGACGCCAAGGTAGGCGACCAAATGCAGTTTGAGCGCATCGGTTATTTCCGCGTGGATGAAGATTCTTCGCCTGAGAATTTGGTATTTAACCGTACGATTACCCTGCGAGATAACTGGGCGAAGAAGTAACAGCTATTTCGTATTTGCCAGGTACGTCTCCACTCTAAGCGCTACGTTCTCTTTGATGTTTGTGTAGAAAAGGTTGTAATCGGCTACATGGTACCGATCCCAGTTGATTAGGAAATTGCCAAAAAACCGGGGTTTGTTGATCCATAGCATCCCATCGACCGTTTGGGCGTCCGTAAGGCCTGGTCGGATTTTTTTGAAGTTTTTGAGAATGCCGCCGCTGTTTTGCGCGTGTGGAACATAGTCGTTGTTGTCCCACCAACTCAAGGGATTTATGTTAAAGGCCTCGCTGTACCAATAGGCGTGAAAAGGCGGATGATAGCCCTTCTTGTAGGTATTCCAAGTGAGCCAACAGCCCGTTTGATCCGGTGATGTGCATGGGCTGATTTCCCGGAAAAGAGCTCGCTTGAGTGGCATCCCAACAAAGTAGGCTGCGACCAGCTTCTCTCGCATGGATTCGTCGTTCTCGAAAAATTCGTTCAACAGGGTAACTGCATGATCGGTACCTTGACTATGAGAGGCGATGATGATTGGACGCCCCTGGTTTTCGTGTTCCAGGTAGTGTATGAAGGCACTGCGGACATCCTCATAAGCGATCGTAAGCGCTTCTTTTCGCAAGTCCATTTCAGCATAATAAATAGCGATGTGGGCCTGGCGATACAACGGGGCATAAATCTTTCCCGACCCGTTGAAGACCGAAGCCTGGTACTTAATCGTAGAATTTGCGATTTGACCATTCAGCTTTTCGTCGCGGACATCCGCAAACCACGGATGTTCCGGATCTTGTTTTTTGGTGTAGATGGTAGGATAAATGAAGAAGACATCCACCTCATGTTCTGTTTGTCGATCTACCGCTTTCTCCGGGCCCGGCACTTGGTCTGCCATGTCCTCACGTTTCGGGTGTGCCACCCAGTAGTCCAGTTGGCCATAATCGGGAGCTTCCGGTCGCTTGTCAAGATCGTCCAGACTGTATTTCCCTTTGTAGGTGCTGGGGGGCTGACCGAGCAGTGTCACTGAGCATAAGGTGCCGAGCAGGAATACCAGGAGTTTCCTCATCGGATCTCAATGTTTGGATCCACAATTTCGTAGTCCTGCTTTTCGAGCATGTGGTGTGGAATGTTGGATTTAATTTTTTCACCTAGCACTTCCACGTATCGTTCCTTGTCGTAGTTGTTCGTCACGATCAAACTAATCTCCCGAGCCTTGGGCTTTCCACTGATGACTTTCAGGTTGTCTTCCTGGTACTCGTTAAGGGCCAGCGAGGTCAACTCCGGCAGTATGGTAATCCCTCCTTTGGTATCCACAATCCGAATAAGCGCGTCGATGCTGTTGCTTTGATAAATCAAGTTCTTACCTTCCCGATTGGTCTCCAGATCACAGAAATTATTTACCTGATCTCGAAAACAATTGCCCTCGTCTAACAACCATAAACGCTCCGATTTGATGTCTTTGATGCGAAACTCCGGTAAGCTGGACTTGTTGGTTGCCGTATACACGAAGAACTTTTCGTAAAAAAGGGGAAGGGACTTGATCCCGTAGACCTCGATTGGGGTAGATATGATGCCCACGTCAAGCGCCCCATTCCGTACATTGTTTACCAGGTGTTCGGTGATTTGCTCTTTGATGATCAACTGCAAGTCGGGATAATCCTGCTCCAGTGAATCGATAAACAGCGGCACCAGGAAGGGTGCCAGGGTGGGTATAATGCCCACTTTCAACGTGCCCGAATAGTCTTCTTTAATTTCCGAAGTAAAATTTTGCAACTGCAGCACCCCAGACATGACCTCTTGGGTTTTGACTAAAAAAAGCTTTCCGTCCTCCGTCACCTGGATCGGATTTGTATTGCGGCTGAAAAGTTTGAATCCGACTTCGTCTTCCAGTTTTTGTATCTGTAAACTAAGGGCGGGCTGACTGATGTCCAGGGTCTCTGCCGCCCGTTTAAAGTTCTCATGCTTGCTCAATGCCAGGGCGTACTGAAGCTGATTGATCGTCATAGGTTTTACTTATAGTCCAATAAATATAATTGAATAAAACTATTAGACATTTGTATTGTTATGCATTGACTTATTCGTATTTAAACAACCAAAAAACATCTCAAAAATGGATCATTCTAGCAACGGCGTTGGAAAATGCCCGTTTCACGGAGGAAACACCTCCACCGGAACCACCGACAAGCATTGGTGGCCCAACTCACTTAACCTCGACATTCTTCACCAACACGATGGAAAAACCAATCCGTACGGCGAAGATTTTGATTACCGAGAAGCAGTAAAAGAACTTGACTACAAAGCCCTGGAAGCGGATATGCACGCGTTGATGACCGACAGCCAGGATTGGTGGCCTGCAGACTGGGGCCATTACGGCGGCTTCATGATCCGTATGGCTTGGCACGCGGCTGGAACGTACCGAATTTCGGACGGACGTGGTGGTGCAGGCACGGGCAACCAGCGATTCTCTCCCTTGAACTCGTGGCCGGACAATACCAGCTTGGATAAGGCGAGACGTCTGCTTTGGCCGATCAAGAAAAAGTACGGAAATAAAATCAGTTGGGCCGATCTGTTCATTTTGGCCGGTAACGCAGCGTACGAAACGATGGGATTGAAGATGTACGGGTTCTCCTACGGACGTCCCGACATTTGGCATCCGGAAAAAGACATTTATTGGGGTTCTGAAGGTGAATGGTTGGCCCCTAGTGAAAACAGATACGAAAACCTGGATGATCCTTCTACACTGGAAAATCCATTGGCTGCGGTACACATGGGATTGATCTACGTGAATCCTGAAGGCGTGAACGGCAATCCGGATCCAATCAAGACGGGTGCGCAAATCCGCGAGACTTTTGCCCGAATGGCGATGAACGACGAGGAAACGGTAGCGTTGACAGCGGGTGGTCATACCGTAGGGAAAGCACACGGAAATGGCGATGCAAGCAAACTCGGAGCGGAGCCAGAAGGTGCAGCCATTGAAGAACAAGGATTTGGTTGGTCCAACGATCAAAACGGAGGTGTGGGACGACATGCCATTACCAGTGGGATCGAAGGTGCCTGGACAACAGAGCCGACCAAATGGGACAATGGCTACTTTAAAATGTTGTTTGGTCACGAATGGGAATTGAAGAAAAGCCCTGCCGGTGCAAACCAATGGATGCCGGTAGACATCAAAGAAGAGGACATGCCTGTGGACGTGGAAGATCCATCGATCCGCACCATGCCGATGATGACCGATGCCGACATGGCGATGCGTGAAGATCCAATCTATCGGGAGATTTCCTTGCGATTCAAAGACGATCAGGAGTACTTCTCAGAGACGTTTGCAAGAGCCTGGTTTAAGTTGACCCACCGAGACATGGGACCGAAGGTGCGTTACATCGGACCGGACGTACCCGCTGAAGATCTGATCTGGCAAGATCCTGTACCTGCAGGCGCTACCGGATACGATGTGGAAGCAGTGAAGGAAAAAATTGCCGCAACTGATCTTTCCATTGGAGACTTGGTGGCTACCGCATGGGACAGCGCACGGACATTCAGAGGATCTGACATGCGCGGTGGAGCCAACGGAGCTCGCATCCGACTGGCACCGCAAAAAGACTGGGAAGGAAATGAGCCTGCCCGATTGAACACAGTCCTATCTGCGTTGGAGCCAATCGCAGAAGCTGCTGGCGCAAGTGTCGCCGACGTGATTGTATTGGCTGGAAATGTCGGCGTTGAGCAAGCGGCAAAAGCTGCCGGTGTAGAGGTAAGCGTCCCATTCAATCCCGGAAGAGGTGATGCAACGCAAGAGATGACGGACGAGCACTCGTTCGCACCCTTGGAGCGCGTAGCGGATGGTTTCAGAAACTATCAGAAGCAAGCGTACGCGGCTACAGCTGAAGAGATGATGCTGGATCATGCACAATTGCTGGGCTTAACGGCGAATGAAATGACGGTACTGGTAGGAGGTATGCGTGTATTGGGCACCAACTACGGCCGAAGCAAAGACGGTGTCTTTACGCACAATGTGGGAGCACTGTCCACAGATTTCTTTGTGAACCTTACGGACATGGCCTACAAGTGGGAGCCTAGTGGCAGCGATACGTTTGAAGGAAAAGACCGAGCTACCGGAGAAACCGTGTTTACTGCAACACGTGCGGACCTGGTGTTTGGATCCAATTCTATTCTCCGTGCCTATGCAGAGCTCTATGCACAAGATGACAACAAAGAAAAGTTTGTACATGACTTCGTGGCAGCCTGGACCAAGGTAATGAATGCTGATCGCTTTTAATGACTGAGCGAGCATTCTGAAGACTATGTAGTGAGCATGAAGCGAAGGGGGGCCTGCCATGGACGGCGGGCCTTTTTAGTTTTTATCAAATCGAACACAACCAATGAACATCACAGAAGCCATTCGAAATGCCGACCTTGAAGGATTGGCCAACACGCTGAGCACACATCCCGAGCTGGTAAACCAACCGCTTGATCGAGGTTTTACGCCGCTCGTTCTGGCCACCTACCTCAATCAAAAAGCCGTAGCTGAAGTACTGCTGAAGCACGGGGCAGACGTGAACGCGCAGGATCCCATGATGGGCATGACTGCCTTGATGGGGGTCGCTTTCAAAGGGTCTAAAGATTTGGTGGCATTGCTACTGGAGCATGGCGCTGATCCTGCGATCCGGAGTAAGCAGGGCGAAACCGCACTGGACTTTGCCCGAAAGGGAGGATTCACCGAGATCGTAACGCTGCTCTCCCAGTAGCGCTTCCACCCTTTCGCGACGGCTGAAAAACTGGTTTTTTAAGCTCATCTAGCAGAAAAAAGACAAAATCACCCGAAAGGATGAGGGGATTTTAGCCCGGCTCGCTTTCATTTGTGTCAACGTAACAACCAAAACACCGATTCAAATGAAATTCAAAACCGAAATTAAGTGGGGCCTCATTTTTGTACTCATGACACTAGCCTGGCTAGGGCTGGAACGCCTGCTAGGCTACCACGACGAGAAGATTAGCCAGCATCCCATCTTTAGCAACCTCATTCTTGTTCCGGCGATCGCCGTGTATGTGTTTGCCTTTCTGGACAAACGTAAAACCGATTACGCTGGCGTGATGAGTTATAAGCAGGGTTTCATTTTTGGCCTGATCATGACGGCGATCGTGACGCTGTGTGTGCCGATCACGCAGTCCATCATTTCGTACCTGATCACACCCGACTATTTTGCCAATGCCATCGCGTATTCCGTAGAGCAAGGCGAGGTGAGCCAGGAAGAAGCAGAGCAGTTTTTCAACTTGAAAAGCTACATCATTCAAGGTATGAT
>CAZQJU010000142.1:7073-8150 GCA_964593185.1 uncultured Roseivirgaceae bacterium | reverse complement strand
GCTGAAGGACATCATGGTTTGGCCTTACGCAGTGCACAAAGGTCGGTGGAATTGAGCAGGGAAATTGGCGATCCCGAACAACTCAGTAGTGCTTACAAAAATCTGTTCCAAATCAACAGTAATGCCCAAAACTACGAAAGTGCGCTTCACGCCTATATTCAGCATGATCGGATTTCTGACAGTCTTTTAAGTAGTCAAAATATTGAGATCGTAGAAGAATTAGAGACCAGATACGAAACAGAGAAGAAAGACCGATCGATTGAACAATTGACACAAATGAATCAAATCCAGGATTTAAGTCTTTCCAAGCAGCGACTTTGGCTATTCATCAGCTTAATTGGAATTCTGGGGTTGATTTTGCTAGTCTTAGCTTTCAATTTTCTACATAAGAAAAGGCTTGCCGAGCAGGCAAAGGAATCTGAGGACCTCCGGCAGAAATTACTGCGAATTCAGCTGAACCCTCACTTTACCTATAATTCTCTCAATGCGATTCAGAGCATGATCTACGAAAATCAAGACAAGCAAAAGACTGCGGATTACTTATCACGTTTTTCCAGTCTGATGCGAAATATCCTTGAACTTAATCAACAAGATTACATCACCCTGGACGAAGAGTTGGACTTCATCGAGAACTACATCGAAGTACAGCAGATGAGGTTTGATTGTCCGATTACCTATCACATTGAAGTTGCAGATGACCTGTCTCTGGAAGAATTGCTGATCCCACCCATGATTACCCAGCCTTTTTTGGAGAATGCCTTTGAGCATGGCTTTCCCGACAAGTCCAAGAGTGGAGAAATATGGATATCCCTGGATCAGGTAGATGATTGGTTAATCTTGGGCGTATGTGATGACGGAGTGGGTCGAGACCATGCCAGCAAGAAAACGAAGCGTCACAACTCTTTGGCAACTAAAATCACCGAAGAACGCCTTAGTCACATCAGTACCATCTTTAAGCGAGAATCTGGTGTGGAGATTAGCGATCTGCGTGAGTCAGGAGACATGAAGGGTACCAAAGTGAAAATTAAATTACCATTAATCTATGACTGATCAAATCAGATGTGTTGTCGTTGATGA
>CAZQJU010000142.1:0-6973 GCA_964593185.1 uncultured Roseivirgaceae bacterium | reverse complement strand
GTAAAGGACATCTTATGGTGCGAGGCGAAAGGAAGTTATACGGTGTTTCACATTGAAAACGAAGCGCCTATTTTGGTCAGTCATCATTTGAAAGACTATGAGACACCACTTTCCAATAGTGGATTCATTCGAACACATCGTTCATACTTAGTAAACTCGAGTAAGATCAAGCGCTTTGATCGATCGGAGGGAGGAAGTCTTTACTTGTTGGATGGCTCACAAATACCCGTTTCGTTCCGAAAAAAGGACCAGCTGCTTCGAGTCCTGGATAATATCTAACTAGGGTTTAAGGCACGTTGATAGCGTCCATTGGGATTTGATCCACCGGAATGTGTTTGATCAGTTTCCCACTGTTAGAATAACTTATCCGGATCCCACTGCCATGCTCACTGTGGTACATGAAGTTCTTTCTACCAAATCCAGGAATGGTGAGCGACTGGTAGCCATCGGTTTGCAAGTTGGTACTTTGGACTTTAATACTTTGAGCAAGCGTATTGTAAACAAGGACCGGAGAAAGAATATTTCGGCTTTTGAGTTTGATTTCATCCTGAAGGGCATCTTCCGATATCAGGTACGTGACTTTCTCCATGGAATGAAACGTCATTGCATGCTGATCAAAAAGAGCGTCGTCTTCCAGCATGACACTTGTATGATTTTTTAGGGGCTGATTGGCCAATTGGGAAAGGCATAGGTCTTTTACAACCCCACGACCTTTTGCATCTTTCCCTGCCAGGAACACACGTAGAATTCGTGTTGTCACCAAACCATTTTTTTCAACCACTCTGTAAGTGGATTCAGGTAGGATACATTTCTCAAATGTATAGCTGGACAACTCGCTGAACTTTTGTGCCACACTAAGTATATGCTCTTCCAATGCATGTGCTCTCCTGGATGCGTGAGGTAGCTCCGGCTGTTGCACCGTTTGCTCGGTCTTCTTTGAGGTCGTTTCGCGTGACTTGGTCAACCCCGAGAAAGGGACAGGTGCATCTCCGAGTAGTTCCGAGGTACGAGATAGCAATCCTTGTTCTTCAATATTTTTCTTGATCTCTTCAGTGGACTTTTTGGCGGTAGAGACCGCTTGTTTAATGATTTTCTTTAGCATCGTTTGTGTTGGTTTCTATGGTACGCGGATGATGTCGAATGGTACTTTATCCAAAGGGATGAACTTGATCAGCTTACTACTGCTTGCATAGCTGATTCTGATCCCACTGCCGTTTTCACTGTGATAGTAGAAGATCTTTTGCTGCAAGGGTCCGATTTTTTCGGAGACAAATGCCTCAGTATTCAAGTTGGAGCTTTGCACTTTAATGGTCTGATTCAGCCCATTGTAAATGGTTACCGGAGAAAGAATGTTCCGCTCTTTCTTAAAGGTTTTGTCCTTTAATTGCGTCAACTCATTTTCTGTGAAACTAAGGAGAACTGAACCGGTTGCTACTTTAGGCTTGTAGGTGTCTCCGACTGTAAGATTCAGCAGGAATGCCTCGATGAGTACCGTATTCTCGCCAGGTTCTAGCACCGCAAGGATGGCTTTTTGTCTTTTCTCATTGAACAACACATCCGTGTAGTAGGTATCAGGATCTGGTCCGTCAGGGTTTACCGCAATCCATTCCAAAAGCTTTTTACCATTCACAAAAGCCGCAAATTGGATTTTGTTGCTGGTCACAGCATTCCATCTTTTGTCCCGCTTTTCCTTGCCGGCTTTTTGCGCCATGCTGACCACGGAGGCAGGCAAGAATAGGTGATAGGTCATTTCTTCCTGAACGCTTCCAATATTTGTAAAATTGGGAGATCCATTGTAGGTGTATGTACCAAATCGGAGTTTGCCGAGGTTCTCTTTGTGGACAGCATTGGCAACGCCCTGGTCTTCATACTTTTCTGGCCCTCCGAAGGGCGTGGCGTCAGCAAATTTTCTCCCAAACCTTTTGAGGGAACCCTCCTTTTCAGCGGATCCGTTTTCCTGCTGAAAAAGTGCTAATCGTTGTTCATATTGTGCATATAACTGCTCGTAAGGCTTGACGTTTGGATCTGACTCGTTTGCGTCCAATAATGCCTTCGCTTCTTTCAGATAGGAAGAATATGCTTGAAAAAAGGCCTCGTCTTGCTGTTGCGACATCAACGTATTGATCTTCACAAAGACACTTTGTAGTGCTTCTCCTGGGGTCTGCGAAAAAGTAGTAGTGGCTAGGAATACCCCGAAGGCGAATAGCTTACCTGCTCGTTTCATTTGATTTAAAATTTCCGGAAAACTATGAAGCGGAACAGAAAGATCTCCAAGGTCTTTTGTGACTGTAGGAGGTCATTTTACAACTGTAGGATTTGCTTTCAGCAACATTTGGAAAACCCGGTTTTAGGCCGCAAGACTTGATATTCTGGGTAATGGCACGCTCATCAAATCAGTAATTAGCATTCTTCAATCGGCGTGGAACGATCATCAAATAGAGCGCCTTATGGTGGCCACATACCAGCAATTTGCAAGAAAAATTTGCATTTACCATGAAGAATTTCAGCTGCCTCATACTACTCTTTAGTGGTCTTCTTTTTGTGACCACAAAAACTCTGGCACAAGATTGGGCATCCTCCCAAACCATCGACGAACCTTCAGGGACAACATCCAATATTGATTTTGGAAAAAGAGTAGCAGTTGATGGAAGTACTGCTGTTATGGGGGCGCCTCTGCAGAACGCAGTACATGTATTCGAGTCACTAGGAGGAGTTTGGACATACCGAGTCACATTAACACCTTCTGACCTAGCCGTTGGTGACCAATTTGGCTTTGCTGTGGCTGTCGAAGGAGATGTGGTCGTGGTAGGATCGATCTTTGCGGGACCTAACAATGAAGGTCAGGTATATATTTGGGAGAAACCAGCAGGGGGATGGGAGGTTGCTACCGATGAAGATATTGTGCTAACTAACTCTGCGACTAATAGTGCGAATGGGGCATTTGGACATAGTGTTGATATCAACGGGGATGAACTTTTGATAGGAGCTCCTACACAGACTGTAGGGACAACAACGGGGCATGGCCAGGTATATTTGTTTTCGAAACCATCCGGAAGCTCCTGGAAGGTTGCTTCGGAGACGGCTAGCTTCCTGCATCCTGTATCGAGTTCTGATAATTTAGGATTCTCAGTTGCCCTGGAGTCTGATCAATTAGCTGTGGGGGCACCTTTTACCGGAGGAAATGCAGGTAATGGATTTGTTTTTGTAAAGAATGGGGCAAGTTGGGCTTCAAAAACGACAGCCGATGCGGTGTTGAGAAAGCCAAATAGGTCCTCTAGCGAATCATTTGGTAGCGTGGTCACATCAACCGGAGATTTCTTTGTTATGTCTGCCGGGAGTATTACCAACAACTACCAAGATGTTTATGTGTTTAAAACTCCTTCAGTTGGATGGAGTACGGCATTTAGCAATAATGGCACGCTGGAGCCTGAATATGTTATCTCCAAGGATCCAGCTTCTGTTGGACTGACCTTCGGAATCTCACTAGGTGCACATGGGAATTTGTTAATTATTGGAGATCGAAGTTACGGGCTTACAAATGTGACAAGATATGGAAAAGCATGGGTCTACCAACTTGGTGCTTCATCTGCCGATTTAGTAGAAGAAATTTTGGCCCCCACCCCGCTTCATCTGGGAAAATTTGGAGAATCAGTAGCCATTTCGGGCGGAGACGTATTTGTAGGCGCACCAGATCAGACAACGGTAGGGCAAGTTTTTGCCTATTCAGGGGAATACCAAGTCAATGTAAACGATGTACTCTGCTTTGGCGGCTCCTATGACTTTGATGGACAAACATTGACAAGTTCAGGAGTTTACAATGCGACTTTAACAGCTTTAAATGGGCTGGACTCGTTGGTCACGCTCACACTTACCCAGAATCCACAGCTCAACTTTGCGTTTACCTTTGATCCAATCCTCTGCAATGGAGACACAGGAGGTATCACATTCGATTCTCCATCAGGCGGAAATGGAGGACCCTATGAATACTCTGTGGATGCTGGAGCTAATTTCCAGGTAAGTCCTGTATTTACAGGTCTAACTTCTGGCCCGCTCACGCTGGTGATCAGGGATGGAGTTGGTTGTACAAGAAGCGAAGGTACTTTTCTACAGCAACCCGCAGAGCTCTCCATCGCATCCACGGCCATCACGGATCCGAGCTGTTTTGGTAACAATGATGGTAATGTCACCTTGCAGGTAAATGGGGGCTCGAATGCGTATTCCTATAGTTTGGATGGTTCCAGTTACACATTCAATGGGGCAGGTATCAACACGACCATCAGTATTAGTTCATTGACGGCTGGCAATTACACCATTTACGTAAGAGATGGAAATGATTGTGAGGTGACAACAAATGTCACGTTGAACGAACCATCTCAAATTACATTCTCAGCCACAGTTTCAGATCCGCTTTGCGTAGGAGAATCAAGCGGATCAATCATCAATATTGCACCTTCTGGTGGAAATGGAGGTCCGTTCACCTACAGTCTTGATGGCACCATTTACCAAGCAGCAAATCAGTTTACCGGGCTTTCATCTGGCAATTATTCGGTTTTTGTGCAGGATAATGCAGGATGTATAGTAAGTCAGAACTATACCTTGAGCGATCCTAGTCCAATATCGGCTGTTGCTACAGTCACAAATTCAACCTCCTGCTCATCTCCTGATGGGGTCATAGCGTTGGCCGTTTCCGGTGGTAGTGGAGGTTACGCTTACACCTTGGACGGATCTCCAGCTTCCAACCCATTTAATGGACTTTCAGCAGGTACCTACGCCATAGAGGTGACCGATGCTAATGGATGTTCATTGATGCTATCCGAAACTATATCAGAGCCCTCTCCGCCAAGTGCAGCAGTGAATTTCATCGATATCAGCTGCAATGGGGCAAGTGATGGGTCATTTTCAGCCGTTGGATTCAATGGAGTGGCCCCCTATGAGTATAGTTTTGATGGAGGTCCATTTAGTTCAAACCAAAATTCAACTGGACTGGGCCCTGGACCACATACGGTGATTGTTAGAGATGCAAATGGGTGTACAGGTACTTCCACAGTCTTTCTGTTCGAGCCTCCGGAACTCTCCCTTGATGTGGCCACTGGAACGGATCCTACATGCTACGAGGGTGGCGATGGATCGATCAGTCTTTCCGTATCAGGAGGTACACCCATCTACAGATATGCCTTGGATGGCACCAATTTTCAGAATTTTGATAATATATCCGGAGTTATTATTCCAGACCTTTCTGCTGGCACCTATACCGTTACAGTACGGGATCAAAATGACTGTTCTTTTACGACTAATATTACCTTGTCGGAACCTCCAGTATTTGATTTTACAACCTCAATTTCTGGAACTACCTGTTTTGGCGAATCTGATGGTGCAATAAGCTCAATAACCGCTTCAGGAGGTAATGGAGCACCTTACAGCTACAGCATTGATGGTACAAATTTCCAAAGCACCTCTTTGTTTACGGGTTTACCTGGAGGTCCAGTCACCATCTATGTTGAGGATGTAAATGGCTGCGTAATTTCCCGCACAGAGAATGTTAGTGAACCCACGGCTATCACTTCTAGTGTGACTAAAACGGAAACCAGTAGTTGTGGTGCACTGGATGGTGAGATAGCGATTACAGCTTCTGGTGGAGTGCCTCCCTATTCGTATATGCTTAATGGAGGTGCGAGCCAATCAAATGGTACCTTTTCGGGACTTTCATCTGGCCTATATACGATCGATATTACAGACGGTACGGGGTGTACTACCTCCATCAATGAGGTGATCAGTGATCCCGTAACAGCAACCATCACGACCACATCATCCGATGCTTTTTGTGCCGGTAGCGCAGATGGTACTATTGCCGTCAGCGTTGTAGGTGGAACCTCGCCATATGAATATAGCATCGATGGAGGTGTCTTTCAGACCTCAAATCAATTCAACAATCTTGCAGCAGGTACCTACGCGATAAATGTTAGGGAAGCCAATGGATGTATACAGTCGGTTACCGCTAGTGTTTCGTCCCCCGATCCTTCGCTGGCAGTTGTTGGCACTGCTAGTTACAGCTCGATTTATGGATCAAGCATTACTAGTTGGGGGTTTGCTTTGGATCCTCAAGACAACATTTCTACGCATTTTTACATTGATAACGTACAAGGTTCGGGCCTGTCATTGGGAGGAAATATCCTTTCGGGCAATGATTTTATTGCTGTTAGTGATTTAGCAAATCTGGTGTTCTCACCTGAAGGTGTTGGAAGCTTCAGTTTTAATGTACAGTCCTCATTAGGCGCAACTTCAACGGACTGTTTAAGCGGAAGTCCGCTCACCATATCAATTTCGGTAGATCCGGCCTCCCTTACGGTAACGGCTATGGATGAAAGTAAGGTATACGGGGAGTCTAATCCTACGTTGACATTTTCGTATGGCGGCTTTGTAAATGGGGAAGACGCAAGTGCGTTGACGGCGGCACCTTCTATTACGACGACGGCCACGGCTTCGAGTGCTGTAGGCAGCTATCCGATTGTGGTGTCGGGAGGTGTGGCGGACAATTATGACATTGGGTATGTTGATGGCACCTTGACGATCACGACTGCTGCATTAACGGCGGTTACGAATGATAAGGCGATCACGTTTGGTGAGGGATTACCGACACTGGACGGCACGTTGAGTGGGGTAGTGAATGGGGATAATGTTACGGCGAGCTATAGCACGACGGCTACGGCAACTTCGGGCGCAGGGACCTACCCGATTACGGTGAGCTTGAACGATCCGGACACCCGACTGGGTAACTATAGTACAACCTTGACCGATGGCACGTTGACGATCAACAAAGCCGACCAGACGATTGCGTTTGGAACGCTCTCAGATATCGATCTGGCCAATTCCAACACGGTGAGCTTGTCCGCGACAAGTGATGCAGGCCTCCCGGTTAGCTATACCCTGGATCAAGGCGATGGAAGCATCACAGGGACCACGCTGACGGTGAATG
>CAZQJU010000141.1:0-8405 GCA_964593185.1 uncultured Roseivirgaceae bacterium | reverse complement strand
TTGTGTCGATCAATACCGTTAAAACGCATCTGAAGAACCTCTACCACAAATTGGGTGTATCCAATCGAAAAGAAGCATTGGACGTCCTTTTGAAGGTTTAAGAAATTTATTTTCTTCCATTGTAACTTTCTGGCAGGTCTAGCGTCAACTAGCTGAATGTCACAAAATCTTTACCATAACAAAATCTTGCCGGCCTCCGACGGAATGTACCGATACGCTTTATCGATTGTACATGAGCCGGAGACTGCCAAGGATGTTGTACAGGACTGTCTGACAAAGATTTGGAGTATTCGAAAGGAACTTGACAAAGTCGAGAAAGTCAACGCGTGGGCTTTTCGTATTGTCAGAAACCGATGCATCGAGATTCTTCGAAGAAACAGATACTCAGACATGGACGAGAAAGTGGTGAATATGTGGCACACGGAGACGGTAGAGCAATCCGCCATCACAGATGATTTCATGCAGTGGATGCAAGAAGTGCTCAAAACATTACCGTCAAAGCAACAGGAGGTTTTCCATCTCCGAGAGGTGGAGGACATGAGCTATCAGGACATAGCTGAAACATGCGGGCTTTCGGAAAGTGACGTCAAAGTCAACATTCATCGAGCCCGGAAAAAAGTAAAAGAAGCAATGCAAAAAATAGATGCCTATGGGATCGCAAATTGATGAACTACTGAATAAGTACTGGGAAGGCGAGACAAGCTTGGAAGAGGAACGGTTGATTAAGTCGCACTTCAAGTCCCATCCTTCGCTAACGAACGATGGACACTATTTCAGATACGTATCCAAACAAAAGGAAACGAAAATGGAAAAGTCAGCCACTTCATCGAGCAAATCGAAAACATGGCTCTCTGCAGCTGCTACGATTACCATTGGTTTGATCACAGCCGTCCTGGTATTTAATGATGCGAACAAAGATCCATTTGCCGAAGAAGACCCTGAAAAAGCGCTCGAAGCCACAAGAAATGCACTGATGATGATTGGGGCGGGGCTTAACGAGGGACAAGTTCATGCAATGGAGCTGACCAAGTTCAATAAAGCAAAAGAAGAACTTCAGAAAGAAACTGAAGGACAGTAAAAAGGAAAACCAAAACCAAGAATTAAAACATTAAGTATAAAAAAATGAAAAAGACCGTATTGATAGTAATGATTATGTCCATCACTTCGGTAGCACTGTCACAGCAGGTGGTTACCAAATACATGGACAAGTTCGAAAATGATGAAACCTTCACGAAAGTTTCCGTAAGTAGTAAGATGTTCTCACTTTTTGCGGAAATGGAGGGAACAGAAGAAGATGAGCAGCTTTTCTATGACATCACCAGTAAACTCAAGGGCATGAAAGTGGTGGCAAGTGAAAAAGTGGCGAAGCCCAAAGAACTGTACGACGATGCCGTTTCGGATATTGAAAAGGCAGGGTTTGAGGAGTTGATGACCGTGAAAGATGCAGAAGAAGATGTCTTAATCTCCATCATTGAGAAAAATGGAACGATTGCTGAATTGATCCTGGTAGCAGGCGGCAAGGAACGCTTCGCCTTGGTGAGCATCTTCGGTGAAATAAACCTACGAGAGATCTCCAAACTTGCCAGCTTGATGCGTGTGAGCCAGCTTAAGTACTTGGAGAACCTCGACGGTATAGATGATTAAACAGTAAATTTCAAGTTGACATGGGTTGCCGACTGCATGGGTTGGCAGCCCTTTTCTGCTAATCAAAAGGACCGGCTACCTTTCTGATATTCTCAAAATAACTCACTAGCAACGCATGAAAAAAACCTTCTTCTACTTATTTCTCCTGCTAAGTATCGGGACCACTGCTCAGGAATCAATCATCAAGGAATTTTCGGAGCCCCGCAGAGAAAACCCATGGTTTAATCCGGTTTGCTTCTATCCGAGTACCCTTCGCATGATCAACATTACAGGAGATCCAAACTACTACGAACTGGTCAACGACATTGAGAAAGTGCTCATTTACACACTTGATTCGGCCACAGTTGCGGGTGAAGACTATAAGTCCTGGTTGAAAGACTATGAAGAAATCGGGTACGAAGAGTATATCCGACTCTATGGTCGGCAAAATGTTACCATTCTCGGAAAAGAGGATGAATTTGTCGGCTTAATGGCGGCAGAGGCTAACGTCATTACCTTCTATCTCCGAGGCGAAATTCCCTTCCACAAGATTCCTCTGCTAATGGAGACGTTCAATAGTGGCGATGTTTTGAGTGTAGTTACAGACAGATTCAAATGAGCACAGTTTTAAAGACCACACAGCTTACAAAAAGATTCGGACGCATCACAGCGGTCAATCAGCTCGACCTTACCATTGAACAAGGTCAGGTGTATGGCATTCTAGGACCTAACGGAAGCGGAAAAACCACAACACTCGGAATGATTTTGGAGGTAGTAGCGCCTACCAATGGAGATTTCGAATGGTTTGAAGGGATGAACAATGTTCAGGCGCGTCAGCAGATCGGATCGATTTTAGAGACGCCGTGCTTTTACAGTTACCTAAGTGCTGCTCAGAACCTTCGGATTGTTGCGCATATCAAAAAATGTGACCCAGGAAGGATAGATGAAATCCTCAAGCAAGTCGGCCTTTTCGAACGCAGGGATGATAAATTCAAAACCTACAGCTTGGGAATGAAGCAACGGCTGTCGCTGGCAGCTGCCTTACTGTCCGATCCTCCGGTACTGATGCTAGATGAACCCACTAATGGACTGGATCCGGAAGGGATTGCAGAAGTGCGACAGCTGATTCGGGACATCGCCTCTAAAGGAAAAACCATCATCATGGCGAGCCACTTGCTTGATGAAGTTCAAAAAGTGTGTACCCATTTCTGTATCCTTCGAAAGGGCGTAAAACTACACGAAGGATCCGTAGAGGATATCCTGGGAGAAACCAACGTTGTAGACATCTCCGCACCTGATTTAGAAATGCTAGCGAAGGAAGTCGAGGGTTTTAAGGGACTGGAAAAACTGGAGCGGGACAATGGATCGCTGAAAGTCTACCTAAAAGAGGGGGAAACCTCCGAATCGCTCAATCGCTTCTGCTTTGAGCAGGGCATTACCTTAAAAAAGCTGGTCCCACAATCAAAATCCCTGGAGCAAGAATTCTTGAAGATCTTAAAAGAAACATCTGAATAATATGATTAGAGCATTCAAACTAGAGTGGCTAAAAGTCAAGCATTACCGAGTCTTTTGGATACTTTTCGGTCTCTATCTATTGGCTCAGTTGGTGATCACCAATGGCGGGATATTTTTCCTTGAATGGCTGAAAAATCAAGGGGCGGACATTGATGGCATAGACCCTACCCTACTGCCGATTTACGACTTCCCTGACATCTGGCAAAATTCGACGTGGTTGGGATCATTTGTAAATCTGCTGATCTCTTTTATTGTGATTGTGTCAGTGAACAACGAGCTCTCATACAATACCTTACGCCAAAACATCATTGACGGGGTCAGTAAGAAAGAATTTTTACTCTCGAAGTTTGCGATCATTCTATTCTTGTCTGCTGTTTGTACACTTGTTCTCTTCATTTCCGGTTTGATCGCAGGTTTACTGTATTCACATGTCACTGACTTGAAATACATTTTTGACGAGCTTGAATTTCTCGTTGCCTACTTCCTACAGTTAGTCGCTGTTTCGATGTTTGCTTTTTGCATTGCACTGCTTATCAAAAAGGCAGGTTTCGCCATCGTCTTTATTTTCCTCTACAGCGCTTTTTTCGAGCCTATTGCCACTGCAATTATGGAATTTGCACCATTTGCAAAAGACTACACAGCGGGGATTGTCAAGTTCTTCCCCATGTACTCCATTCGGAATCTAATCGACGTACCGTTCCCAAAATACATCTTGAGGGAAATAAACGATGATGTCTTTTGGTACGAATGGCTCATCGTATTAACATGGGTTGGTTTGTTTGTAGCATTTATCACCTATCGACTCAATCGAAAAGATCTGAAAGCGTAAACCGAGTCAATCCATACGTTTAACCAGAAAATTTTCATGCTTAGCTAAATCACTATACTGATTCACAAATTTCTCCGTTACCTACACAGTAATGAATAAATAAATCCCCAGGTAATGTTACAATTTGTGTCAGTTCTTATCTCGATGGGTTTCCTCGAATTTGGATCCCCAGATTTTTATGCAAACAATGCTCAAATACATGAGGTGAAAGTAGAATTTAGTGCCATAGCTATAGGAATAGAAAGTGGACAACCGATCTTCTCGCAAGGGACGAAGGTTTGGGTATCGAATCCGACAGCAGCCAAAATCAATCTCTACATCAACGACGATGAAAAGGAGATGACAGAATCCACCATGGAGATCTCAGGATTATCTAGCGGTACGTACACCCTGATGATTGTGGATGCGGAAAATACAGAAGAAAAACGTACAGTAGGCTTTACGATACAGTAGCGATTTTAAAATATTAGGTTAGTTAGGTTTAAGCGTATGCCTGTTCTGGGTATGCGCTTTTTTTATGCATAATTCTGGTACAGAAAGTAGATGAGCTGAAAACTAAAAATCACCAAAATGATAGCGATCGATTGATTCATCCTACGAATAAATTTCACCGTAATTAAGTGCTTTAACCGATGCGCGATAAATGCCTTGGTAATATCAAGACTTAGGATCGTCACTAGCATCGCGCCGAAAAACTGCACTTGCTCATTAAAGTCATAGTTGAAACGAACGGTGACATTGCTAACCCAGGTAGCCCAAAAAACAAGGATAAAGGGATTTAACCCGTTCAAGAGAAGTCCTTTCAGCAGATTTCGTCCATACTTGCTTTCCTGCTCATGTGCATCATTGAAAATCTTGGGCTTCTTAAACCACGAATACACGGCATAGCCAATTAAGATACCCGTTCCACCCACAGCCATCCAAAACTTGACATTGTCACTTTGAAAAGAGGTGGACAAACCAAACAGTACGATGATTACATAAATGAAATCAGCTATGGAAACACCTAGTGCTAAAAAAATCGCCTTCTTGAATCCTTGTTGAATACTCGTTTGGATTAAGGCGAAAAAAGCAGGTCCTAAAATGAACAAGAAGATCAGACCAAAAATCAGTCCGTTGAGAAATGGATGCATTAGTTTACTTCAATATTCTGTCGATCCAAAAATTGCTTCCAAAGATGGGCCTTTTCTTTCTTAAGTACCCTAGGAAATTTATTTTGACTTCCAACTTTGCCTTGTTCTTCCATCCATTGATAAAAAAACGTGGTCGGTAGAACGGTCAATCGAACGTCCTTCAGTGCAGATTGTCGCTCCACTTTGTAATCGTCATTTAAGTCTTTCAAGTGATTATCTATTCGCTCCTTGAGGTTGGCAGCATCTACTTCATCGTCCGTGCCAATGTACCAATGATGGGCAAAGAGACTGTCTGCCCTTTCCCCTAAGAGTGTAAATTCTCGAATGTCAATATTCAATTCATTGTCTACCAGCTCGATGGCCTTATTCATGTTATCAAGACTCAGGTGCTCACCACAGAGACTCATAAAGAGCTTGGTACGACCCGTGATGGTTATTTGGCAGTCCTCCAGCGAGGTAAACCTGATCACGTCACCAATTAGGTACCTCCATGCTCCCGCATTGGTGGTAATCAACAGTGCATAATCTTTATTCACCTCAACTTCATCAATTTTATAGGTTTCAACCTCTCCACGCAGCTTCCCATCTTCGTCAAAATTGGATTCGGTAAAAGGGATGAACTCATAAAAGATCCCATTGTTCAGCACCAAACGCATTGACTTGCTTCCGGGAATGGCTTGAAAGGCCAGAAAACCCTCAGATGCAAGGTACGTCTCCATGTAAATGAGTGGCTTAGCCAACAACCGTTCGAAACCGGTACGGTAGGGCTCAAAGGACACACCGCCATGTACAAATATGGAAAGGTTAGGCCAGATATCGTGGATGGTCTTTAGGTTGTATCGAGCGATGATCTTTTCCATCAGAATTTGCAGCCAAGCGGGTACCCCTGCAATGACGCCCATATCCCACTCCGGAGCTTTTTTCACAATCTCTTCCAGTTTATCATTCCAATCTCGGGTTTTTGAAATGCGTTTACCGGGTTTGTAAAAATGTTGAAACCAAAATGGAATTTGTGAGGTCGTAATCCCACTGAGATCGCCTTCGAAGTAATGGCCATTTCGCTTTAGATCTGTGCTGCCTCCCAACATCAAAATGCCCTTGGAGAACAACGAGGCAGGTAAATCATACTTGCTCATGGTCAGCATTTGACGCATTGAGGTTTTGCGAATCGATTTTATCATATCCCGTGTAATGGGAATATGCTTCGAAGTTGCCCCGGAAGTGCCTGAGCTGAGGGCGAAATACTTGATTTTACCAGGCCAACAAATGTCCTTTTTACCCTCCTTTGTCAAGTACCACCACTCCTCATAGAGCTTATCATAATCGAAAATGGGAATTTTCTTTTTAAAGATTTCGTAGAAATTCGGCCCTCTTCTCTTCTTAAATGCATTGAGAATGGAGGTAAAATCATAGGCCTGCCCAAACTGTGTCGCTTGGCAATGGATAAGCAGATTTCGGAGTTCCTGCTTTTGAAGATCCTCGGGAGAACTGTACATCTGTTCCAGACTTTCCCTCAGCGTAACCCCTTTCTTCAATAATGTTCCTAAAATTGCCATTTAGAACTACAGTAAAACCTTTTGCCGACTTTCAAATTTAATAGATCGAAAAGACATTTAGATGAGTGACGTAGCAACCAATTTAAAGACTGTTAAAGACACACTGCCGGCCAGTTGTACGCTTGTTGCTGTGAGCAAAACCAAACCAATGGCCGCGATCGAAGCAGGCTATGGCGCAGGTCACCTGGACTTTGGTGAAAATAAGGTACAGGAATTGGTGCAAAAGGCGGAAACGCTGCCGAAGGACATTCGCTGGCATATGATTGGACACCTCCAACGAAATAAGGTGAAATACATCGCCTCCTTTGTTCATCTTATCCATGGGGTAGATTCGCTCAAGCTTCTAACGGAAATCAACAAACGCGCAGCGCAAGAAAATCGGGTAATTCACTGCCTGCTCCAAGTCCACATCGCAGAGGAAGCGACCAAATTTGGCTTCGACGAGAAAGAACTACAGGAATTGGTAAAGTCCTCCGACTTTAAAAAATTAGAACATATTCAGGTGGATGGTCTGATGGGCATGGCCACCTTTACCCAAGATCTAGATCAAGTGCGTAGAGAGTTCAGGTCACTGCGAACGCTATTCAATCATTTAAAAGACGTTGAATCGGACCGAATAAGGATGGATACCCTCTCTATGGGAATGAGTGGTGACTACCAAATAGCACTTGAGGAGGGCAGCACCATGGTCAGGATCGGAAGTGCTATTTTCGGCGAGCGAAACTACCCGACTTAGCCTTCGGCACCTTTAGCAAGAACATTGGTTACGATCTTAACCCGTGCAGGATTATTGACAGCGTTAGACATCACCGTGATGACCTTGTTCTGCATCCCCATTTTTCCGGTACTGTTGAAAACCACTCGAATTCGGGATTTTGTACCAGGCACAATTGGCTCTCTTGGCCACTCAGGTGCGGTACATCCACAGGTCGTCTTTACATCCGAAATGATGAGCGGTTCATTGCCACTATTTTCAAACTCAAATACATGCTCTACCCTATCACCCTGTGTAATTTCCCCAAAATCAAACGAAGTTTCTGCAAAAACTATTTTCGCACCCGTCATTGGTTCTGCTTCTTCTTGAGCAAACCCAACCAAAGCAACTGCAAATAATAAAAACGACGCTAAATATTTCATTTTTCTTACATTTTCGGATTATTCATCAAAAGTAACGAATCTAAAAAAGCAAATGTTAGACATTTCCGATCAAAATCGCTCTCCCTTCGAAAAAAAGGTCAGAGTACGTGTCTGTGGGGTTCTGGAAAAGGACAATGAAATACTACTGCTTAAACATTTGAGGATTGGTCCCGGAGGCTATTTGTGGTCTCCACCCGGAGGAGGCGTTGAGTTTGGACAAAGCCTGGTCGAAACCTTAAAACGAGAGTTTCTAGAAGAAACGCATTTACGTATTGAGGTGGAAGAACACCTGTTTACCAATGAGCACTTAGATGACGTTCATCATGCTATCGAGTTTTTCTTTCGCGTGCGTCTGCTTTCCGGTGACCTGAAACTTGGTGAAGATCCTGAGTTGGCAAGTGACCGGCAAATGCTGGCCGATGCCCAATTTTTCTCCAGTCAAGCACTCAAGAACTTACCATTAGACACCGTACATGCAGCATTCCATCCGCTAAACCCTCGATATTGGCAAAAGGATCGTGGGGGTTTGATTACTTTTGAGGATTAATAGCCAGCTTCAGCTTCTAGAATCAGCATTAAATATTTATAATTGCAAAAACCTAGCTTAATAAG
>CAZQJU010000140.1:0-8428 GCA_964593185.1 uncultured Roseivirgaceae bacterium | reverse complement strand
GATCGGTTTTTGACTGAAATTTCTACGATCGATCAACCTTCCACCAAGTGGACCCTCGCCACCCTTTTTGCCATGCTGGACGACACCTTTTCGGCCGAACAACTGGATTCCGCCAAAGCAATCGTCAAACGAAACCTGGTAGAAGAGCCCGACTGGATTGTCTTGAATAATTCCATGGAGACGCTATTCAAATGGGCCAAAAAAGACGATGCGTTGAGGGTTTGGCTGCAGCCTCAACTCGAAAAGCTACGGAACGATACCCGAAACTCCGTCGCTAAGCGAGCAACCAAGTTGTTGGCAAGCATGAATTAATTGCCACCTTTGGAAGGCGTATGAAACAATCCATTGTACACATTGCCTTGGTGGTCAAAGACTATGACGAAGCCATTGCATTCTATACGGAAAAGCTAAATTTCGACCTGATCGAAGATACCTACCAACCTGAGCAGGATAAGCGTTGGGTCGTCGTTGCGCCACCCAACGCTGTTGGCACTACCCTACTGCTCGCAAAAGCGTCAAAGCCAGAACAACACCCTTTTATTGGAAATCAAAGCGGAGGAAGGGTATTTCTATTTCTAGCTACGGACGATTTTTGGCGAGACTACCACGAGATGGTGGCAAAGGGCATTGAATTTGTCCGGCCTCCAAAGGAAGCAGACTATGGCACCGTAGCGGTATTCAAGGACCTTTATGGAAATCTGTGGGACTTGTTGCAACTGAACGCTGACCATCCGCTGTCCGAAAGAACATCCTAAGTTCTTGTTTGCATCTGAGCGTTTAAGGTTAACTTGGTTCGCATAGACATCAAACCAACCAAAATGAAAAACCAACGCTTCCTATTTCCAGTGATCCTCTTGATTGCCAGCATTGCCTTTGCGCAAGAAAAAGCCGAGAAGGCAATCCCCAAAGGAGAAATCTTTACGTCCACGCAATCGGTGACCATCAATGGCAAAACCATCAACCTGGCTACTGAAACAGGGACGGTGCAGCTAAGAGATGAAAATGATCAGCCCATTGCCTTGTTTGGATTCACTCACTACCGAAAGGACAATGACCGCAACCGCCCCATCGTCTTTGCCTTCAACGGAGGCCCCTTGTCCGCATCGTTTTGGCTGCACTTTGGAATCCTGGGGCCAAAAAGAATTGTCATCAACGACCCGGATTATACCAAACCCGCGCCCTATGAGGTGGTAAACAATGAATTTTCGATTCTCGACAAAGCCGACCTGGTCATGATTGATCCTGTAGGCGTTGGTTTCAGCAGACCCATAGGTGAAGCCAAATGGGAAGATTTCTGGGGTGTGGACCAGGACATTCGAAGCATCGGTCTTTTTATCGAGCAATTCCTGATCAGAACAGGAAAATACAACAGCCCGAAGTATCTGCTCGGTGAAAGCTACGGTACCTTTCGCAATGCGGGCTTGGTTAAGCACCTGCAAGACAAAGGGATTGCGATGAATGGTGTGATCATGGTATCAGCCGTATTTGACCTGCAACATTTGCTTTTCGGTCCGGGTGATGACGTGGCCTACCTAATCCACTTCCCGACCTATGCGGCCACCGCGTGGTATCACGACAAAGTCGCAGACAAAAAGGAGAGCTTGGAAGCATTTCTGGAAGGAGTCCGGACGTTCACCGAAAACGAGTATGCACCCGCCTTACTGAAGGGGGACCAACTATCCATGAATGAAAAATCGGCTATGGCCCAAAAACTGGCAGACCTGTCTGGCGTAAGCAGTGACTACTGGCTCAAGGCCGACCTCCGTGTGACCAATGGCGAATTTTTCCAGGAGCTTCTCCGAGCGGAAGGCGAAACGGTAGGCAGACTGGATTCCCGCTTTACCGGAATCAACGAGGACCCATTAGCTCAGTATGCATTTACAGATCCGCAAAGCGATGCCATTTCCACACCCTACATCGCCGCGTTCAAGGACTACTTGTATAACGACCTGAACGCACGCAAAGACCTAACCTACATGACGTCCTCGGGGCAGCGTGAAGGGTTTAAGTGGGATTGGAAGCACGGCGGTAATGTCATTTGGAACGCCCAGGTAGCCGTAAGTACGCTACCGGACATGACTTCTGCAATGAAACGCAATCCAAACCTGAAGATTCTCATCCTGAACGGGTATTACGACCTTGCCACCATCTTTTACGGAGTAGAACACTCCATCAACCACATGGGGCTGGATCCGGAGTTGAAAAAGAACATCATCATGAAGTACTACGAGGCGGGTCACATGATGTACACCCATGGCCCTTCTATGGAAAAGTTTAAAATGGATGTGGATGCGTTTATTGACGAAACCAAAAACTAATCTTTCAAGAAAGCCATCGACCTACGCTCGGAACTCCAAAACGGCCGACCCTCTTTATCAACTAGAAAGATGAAAAATGTCTTTATCCTACTTGGAATGTGCATCTTCTCGTCATGCGGTACGACTAACAACGTAAAAGAGACGAACTCCATCAAACCCACTGTGTCAAAACATATTGGTCTGATTCCCTTCGATCCGTTGCTGGACACCCTCTCTTTTACCGTCTGCAATGAGGATTACATCAATCCCTACTTCCATCACCTTGATTTAAGCATCGAGGGTGAGAAACCTGCGATTGTAGATGCTTTTGAAACACATTTCAATCCGGTCTCCCGGGAAGAAAATGGGTACGTCACCATCCGATTCCTGGTGAATTGCGAAGGAGAAACCGGAAGATTTCGGATGATCGAGCTCGACCAAGACTACAATCCAAAAGACTTCAGTGAAACGCTGACGCGACAGCTCTTTGACATCACCAGCTCCCTTGAGGGTTGGGATGCTTTGACGGTGGATGGCGCATCGTATGATTACGTTCGATACTTGACCTTCAAAATCCAGGAAGGCAACATAACCGCAATACTACCTTGATGATACGGCGATTATTCACACTACTCCTGCTGATTTGCAGCGTTTCTTCATTGGTTGGACAACCCAACTGTAATCTGTACAAAAGCGATTCCACGTGCTACCTCGCCTGCCTGGAAACCGAAAAAGCCGTCGAACGCTATAGTGGAAGCGCCCCATTTCAAGAACACTTGCTGGAGGCAATCACCCTCTGCCCCACGTTTCATCACGCCTACTTTGAATTATCCGTCAACTATGCGAAGCGAGGGCTCCTGCATGACTGGAAAAATCTCATTGACAAAGCGGTAGAAATTTCACCCGTTGATCACTTGGGTTGGAGAGGTTGGTATCACTGGTTTTTTGCCAATAACTACGAGCGTGCAATCGCCGACATTGATCAACTGGATGGGCTCGTCGCTTACGACCTCGGAACAACAGGTGATGGACTCTATCATCTAAACATCTTGAAAGCACTCTGCTACAAAGGTTTGGGCAACACCCAAAAAGCACTGTCCCTTATCCAAGCTTGCATGAACAGCGAGGAGTACTATCAAGGTTCGTATGATTACCTGCACCTGGGAGTGCTGCTTCTTGAAGCAGGAGAAACTGAGAAGGCCCTTGAGACGCTGGCAGCACAGAATAGTTTCAATGAAATCAGTGAAGCTTATTTTTATTCGTCAAAGGCGTACCTGCTTCTTGGCGAAAAGACCAAAGCAGTGGATCTGCTGGACACTGCGCTTCAAGCCTACGATAAGGGAATGGCCATGCATGATCCCTACA
Organism: uncultured Roseivirgaceae bacterium; assembly: GCA_964593185.1. Taxonomy (GTDB): domain Bacteria; phylum Bacteroidota; class Bacteroidia; order Cytophagales; family Cyclobacteriaceae; genus Ekhidna. The sequence continues at coordinate 4,766 of CAZQJU010000140.1, read as the reverse complement.
GGCAGTTGCCGGATGAGATCTATCGGAGCACCATTGAAAAGGAGTTGGAAATGCTGATTTCTAAAGAGTAATGGATCGGTTTTCCCCCTGAAAAGGGCCTTTTTGGCACATTTGAAGAAGTCAATAGGCGGCTAGATGACCGCTCGCTGCTTACCCGAAAGCAACTCCGAGATCAGTTTGGTTTGTTCCGATTGCTCGCAGAGAATTTTCAAGAACACGGTAATCGGTATGGACATGATCAGTCCCGGAATTCCCCAAATGTATCCCCACAGCATCAGCATGATCAAAATAGAAATGACGTTGATGGAAAATGATTTTCCCATGAAAATGGGTTCCAATACCCCTCCGAACAAGGCCTGAACCCCCGTGATCGTCAAGGTGAACAGAAACAACATCGATCCGGCTTCGATTTCCACAAAGGCAAAAATTGCCAGCAGCACCACCGTGATGACCGAACCAATCATCTGTAAAAAGTTGATGGCGAAGGCAAATAAGCCCCAAAAAATGGGAAAACTGACGCCAAACCCCCAACAGGACAACCCGATGCCAATGCCGGTGAGCAGGCTGACGAAGAATTTAACCTTTACGAATTTGATGAGTTCCTTTTCCACTTTCATGAAGGTCTTGACGGAAGAAATGGGCTGCTTGAGGATGACATCGTTCAGTACCTTTTGCATGTCAATGGAGCCCGCGAGCAATAGCACCACAAAAAAGACCGTCATCAAAGTCATGGACACCGTATCTGAAATGAAATCAACAGTTGGTGCCAGGTTTTTCATGACCGTCTCTTTCTCGATCAATGAACTTAAGACGTCCTCACCTTTCAGAAAATCTACGCCGAAAAAGACCTCCACGTTGACCAGTAAGGTGACGAGCTTTTCCTTTGCCTGGTCAAAAAAAGCACTGTCGGTAGCCAAAATTTCCCGGCTTGATAGCTGTATCAACTCCCCTGTTACTTTAAAAAATACGACCAAAATGAGGACCACGATTCCCATCGAGATGGGTTTAGGCACTCCTTTTTTCTTCAACCATCGCATCAAGGGAAGAAACAGCAAGGAGATAAACATGGCGGATACCAATGGAATAAAAATGAAGTTGAGTGTTTTCAATAGAAAAAACACCAGCGGTACTGCAATGATCAGAAGGAGGATGTTGGTTGTTTTACGCTCGTTCATTACTTGGAACTGTGCTTGGTTTGGCTTGCTAAACGGTTCAAGGACAAGCCTTTTAACTCATTCAGGCGTTTTTGGTTTCAGGAGCGTGATGGCGATGCTTCTGAACAAGAAACCGTATGCCCTGTAAGGAGAACCCTCCCGTTTTCTTTTACGAGGAGATATAGCAGCTTACCGCCCAAATCATTTATTTTAGAACTACTTAAAACACAGACATGAACTCACACGAAATCAATTACACCATCCATGGAAACGACATGCAGGTGGTGGCAGTAGAACTAGATCCACAGGAAACCGTCATTGCCGAAGCTGGCTCCATGAACTGGATGGACCAGGGCATCTCATTCGAGGCCAAAATGGGCGATGGCTCGCAACCTGACAAAGGCCTTTTCGGAAAACTCCTGGACGCCGGGAAGCGTGCACTTACCGGAGAATCCATTTTCCTGACCCATTTCACCAACGTTGGTCAAGGGAAAAAAGAAGTGAGTTTTGCCGCTCCGTATCCGGGTTCCATCATTCCGGTGGATCTGAGTCAAATGGATAGCATCCTTTGCCAAAAAGATGCCTTCTTGTGTGCTGCGCTTGGGACGGAAGTATCCATTGCCTTCAACAAGCGCCTGGGTGCCGGCTTTTTTGGTGGTGAGGGCTTCATCCTGCAAAAACTTCGCGGCGATGGACTGGCGTTTCTGCACGCGGGAGGCACCGTGATTGAAAAAGAACTAAACAATGAGACCATTCTGATTGATACCGGATGTATCGTGGCCTTCGACGAAAGCCTGGATTACAACATTGAACGTGTTGGTAACCTGAAATCCATGTTTTTTGGCGGGGAGGGACTGTTCCTCGCTACGCTGAGGGGCACCGGAAAGGTGTACCTACAAAGCCTCCCCTTCTCCCGATTGGCGGACCGAATCATTCAACATGCACCGAGTGCAGGAGGCTCTTCGAAAGGTGAGGGGTCGGTCCTGGGTGGACTCGGAAGACTGCTGGATGGAGACAATTAAATAAAACTGGATAAAGGGGCTTGACAGAGTTCAAGCTCTTTTTCAACGGATCAGGATCGGTCTGACCGATTACCTGTTCTGTCCACCATCGTCATCGCTTCTACCCTCTTTCAAGTCATCGTTGGACACCTTTCGCACCTTCTTCGTCGCCCGCTGTTTCAGCTTCCCAATGCGGTAGCTGAAGTTGACCCTGAAGTTCAACAGTTGAAGCTCGCGGGTGCTCTGCTGCGCCAGGAACGGCGTATTCAGCTCGGAATCGAGGAAACTGCGCGGCGTCGCAAAATTGTTCGCTCCAATACCGATACTCCCTTTGTTTTCTTTGAAGTTGCGGTTGATGCTCAGGCTGTAGATGTAGAACGGATTGGTCAGCCCTTGCAACTGGACTCGGGAACTTCGGTAAAACCCGAACATCTGCAGCACCCACTTGTCAGAAAGCTTGTAACTCCCGAAGAGCCGGGTGTTGAAGACAAAGCCGTCGTTTTCGGCATTGAACAAGGGATCGTCAATGTTGTTGGTCAGGACGGTGTAAAAGGCATCCACGCCCCCATTCAGGGTAAGCTTGCCTTTCCGAATGCTGCCAAAGGCATTGATCCCGTAGGCATCGGCCTCTCCGATGTTTTGATAAGTGGTGTAGACCGTATCCTGCCCGATGGTCTCGCTCACCGACTGGATGCTCCCGTTCGTGGTTCTGGCAAAGGCTGAAATGTTGATGGAAGTCGTCCGCTGAAATTTGCTGATGGACAATTCCACCTGATTGGTGAACTCCGGCAACAAGTCGGGGTTTCCCTGGGAAATGTTCAGGGGATTGGCCGCATTGATGTTGGGATTCAAAAACTGCAAGCTGGGCCGTGCTATCCGTCGGGCGTACCCCAGCTTTACCGTCATGTTGTTCTTGAGCTTTTTCGACATGTTGACGCTTGGCACCAAGGTACCGTAGTCGGCAATGTCTAACGTGGCTCCTTCCGTAAAATTGGCTGTGATCGTGGTGTATTCGTAGCGTGCACCCGCCTGCAAGGTCAGGTCAGACGGCAACTCCACGAGTCCTGATACAAATCCTGCCGAGACGTTCTGGTTGTAGCTAAAAAAGTTGTTCACGCTTGCGCCCTCTACCGGAGTATAGCCCTGGCCTTCCTGTCGCTGGAACAGTTGAAAATCACTGGTCACCGTTCGGGAAATGTTCTTTACCCCTGTTTCAACGCGCGCTTTATCCCCGATGGGTTCCACGTAGTCCAGTTGCAGGGTGAATTCTTTGTTGTCACTGATGTTCTCGTTTTTCGTATCCACAGGGCTACCTCCCGAAATATTCTCGATGGTAAAGTCATTGTTTCGCATGTCCTGGCTGTAGAGTGTGATGAAACTGATCTCTTTGCCTTTCTCTTCAAAGGAGCGGATGTAATTGAAATTGATGTCTACGCTGTTGGAGTTTGTGAGGGTAAATACATCCTCGACCGTCGTGCTGGCTGCGCCATTGGTGGTGGTAAATTCGGTGCGTCGGTCATCCTGATCGTTTCGGGAATCAAAAATCCGATAGTTGACCCCACCACCGATGAAATTGTACTTGTTGAAGGTGTAATCCCACCCAAAGTTGTAACGCCCGGAAATGCGGGAGCTTAACGTCTCTGCAAATTGGTTGGTTCTGGACAATTCACTTCCTGCTTCATCGGTCACGATTTGTTGGTTGTCCAGGGACCCCAGGATGTTGTAGCCGGCATAGCCGTTGCCCCCCAGCGATAAACCCAACTTTCCGGTACGGTAGCCTGCATTGATTCCCAGGTTGGAGCCTCGGTACCCAACACCCGTACGCACTGAAAGGGTGCCCCCTTCCAGGTTGTTTTTCTTGGTCACGATGTTGATGATCCCTCCCGTTCCTTCCGCATCGTACCGTGCAGAGGGTGACGTGATCACCTCCACGGATTCGATCTCCTCGGCCGGGATTTGCTTCAGGGCATCTGCGAGGTTACCCGCCGTAATGGTGGAAGGCTTACCGTCAATAAGGACGGTGATGTTGCTGCTTCCACGTAGGGAAACGTTCCCTTCCAGGTCTACCGAGAGTAACGGCACTCTGCGCAACACATCGGAGGCATCCCCTCCGGCGGTGGTATTGTCCTGGCTGGCGTTGTACACCACGCGATCCACTTTGTCTTCGATGAGCTCGCGCTGCCCTTCAATGACAACCTGATCCAGTTCGGTGGCGGAAGGATTGAGTACGATGTCTCCAAGGTCGTGCGACTCTCCCTTCCCGGTGACCTTAAAAGGCCCTTCGGTGATGGAAGTGTAGCCAATGAACGAGATGGTAATGTTGAAATCGCCTTCGGGAACGTTCTTGATCACCCATTTTCCGTCGTCTTGCGCGATGGTCCCGTCGATGAGCTGGTCATCGGCCGCATTGGAAACTTTGATGGTGGCAAAAGGGATGGGTTCACTGCCTTCGTCCAGGACGGTACCGCTGAGTTTCCCGTACCCTACTTTCGGCGCGGGCTTCCCTCCGTAGCCCGACGGTGGGCCTGAGGGGCGCTGTGCGACGAGGTTGAGCGTGGACACTAAAAATAGGGTGGCGAGCAGGGCTGGTTGACTGAGGAGTTTCACGGTT
>CAZQJU010000139.1:0-8599 GCA_964593185.1 uncultured Roseivirgaceae bacterium | reverse complement strand
GCCTTTTTCAAGCATCAACTTTTCCCAATGACATTTCACATGGCCATTCTACATATTATGTACAAAATAGATAACTCATTATCAATCAATACTTTAACTGTTAATAACATGTTAATCTAAGCAAAGACAAATCAAGGAAACAAACAATTAAATTTTACAAATTAACTTTTGAGAAGTTTTCCACTAATCCACATACCTAACAATAAGAATAATTTATTTAAACTTTAATCTTTTAATATAGGTATGTATACAGACAATATGATCCACAAGATTTTACATATAACAATTACGCTGTTACTCACTGGATCTTTATTTGCCCAATCTCAAGATGATATTCAACTTGCGGCTGAATATTTGCAACAGGGGGAGCTGGAAAAGGCTAAACTTATTTATGACGAGTTAGCCCAAGATCCATACAATACCCAACTAATAGCATCAAACTATCTCACACTCCTCGAATCTCTCGAAAAAAGTACGGAGGCCGAAAACTTCTTGAAGAAGGCCATCAAAAGTTTTCCAAACAATATGCAGTACCGTGCTAATCTGGCAGGGCTATATCATCAAACAGGTAATGAATCAAAATTCCGTTCGTATGTGGAAACACTCTACAAAAATGCCAAATCAAATCCGTTTCAATTGGGCATTATCGCTCAGTACCTGGTAACAGAAGAGTTGTATCCTCAAGCAATAAATTTCTTTAATCAATCAAGGTCCTTACGTGGAGATTTGTCCGTTCATGCGCTGGAGCTGGCCTCCGTCTATCGTATTATGGGTAACAATGGATTAATGATCGAAGAATACCTCAACTATGCATCAGATAGTCCGAACAAACTTAGTTACGTCAAAAATTTACTTCAGAATTTTATTAGCAATGAGGAAGATCTGGAAGAGATGGAGTCCACGCTGATCAGGAAAATGCAAGAGCACCCGGAGGACATGAAATTTCCGGAACTGATGATCTGGGTTGAATTACAGCGTAAAAACTTTTATGGGGCTTTTGTGCAGGCAAGAGCTATAGACAAACGAAATGAAAGACCTGGGAATCGAAGCCTTCAAATTGGAAGAATAGCTTTAGATAACAAAGACTATGAAGATGCTGAAGAGATTTTTGCATACGTTGCCAAGCAGTATCCTCATGGTAGAAACTATTCGACAGCAAAAAAGCTTTGGATGGAGGCCAGGGAAATGAAAATTAAAAACTCCTTTCCGATTAAGGAGGAAGAGATTCGAGCTTTGACGGGTCAGTATGAACTGCTATATCAAGAGCTTTTTCCTTCACCGACAGCTTTTGAAGCATTGCGAAATAAAGCGCTTTTGCACGCCTTCTACTTAGGAGAAATTGATAAAGCATCTGATTTACTGAATCAACTTGTTTCAAATCCGCGAGCGGGTCAACGACTTATCTCCAAGAGTAAGCTTGACCTTGGAGATATCTATTTGTTAAAAGGAGAACCCTGGGAATCTACTTTGCTTTATTCTCAAGTGGAAAAAGCAAATAAGAGTAGCGCATTGGCCTACGACGCAAAATTGAGAAATGCCAGATTGAACTACTTTACGGGCAATTTTGCACTGGCCAAGGGACATCTGGATATACTAAAGAAAAATACGACCAGGGAGATTTCAAATGACGCGATATCGCTTGGTATGTTGATTACCGATAATACTGCGCTGGATACAACAGATGTAGTCATGCAAGAATTTGCTCAAATTGAACTGCTAATATTTCAAAACAAAAAAAATGAAGCGAAGAAAGCGCTGGAGGAAATACTTACGAAATACGCCCATCATTCAATTACCGACGAGACATATTGGCTCCTAGCCAAACTTGAGCTTGAGTATGGGAGCTATGAAGCATCGGTCAATTACCTTGATTTAATCTTGGCCTCCTATAAGTTTGACATTCTGGCTGACGATGCAGCGTTCAAGAAGGCAGAAATTTTCGATTTCCAATTAAAAGACATTGAAATGGCGAAAGAACTTTACCAACAATTTTTAGTGGACTTCCCGGGCAGCATGTACGTTGCGGAAGCAAGAAAACGCTTTAGAAAACTTCGTGGAGATTTTTTAAACTGACAGCAGCTCGGTTTCATTCCCTTTTTTGGCTACTATATAGACAAAGTCACCAATTCCCACATCTCGGTTATATATTTGTTACTTAAGTATCGAGGTTGAATAACCTATGAATGTGAAGACTTTTTTCACCCTTATTATTCTCCTGACCTTCAATTTTTGCTTTGGTCAATCGGAATCCGACATAGATAATCTTAGTCATCCATTTCAAGTGGTCTTCGCGGAAGATGCCTCGTACATTGCCCGAGAAGAAAAAATTAAGTCTTTTGATTTTACCAATCGATACGGCCTAATCAGGAACAAGGGAGAGCTTATTCTCCTCCATTATTCGGGTTATCTCATTCGCGCCGACCAAGGACTTATTGACATCAGAGAAATTGCTGAGGCTTTGGAAACAGAGGGCACTTTTGTAAGACCCCCAATCAGTCCAGAGAGTTATGATGCAAATCAGAATCCTTGGGCGACAGAAAAGCAATACCATAAGATTCAATTGCTATATCCCTGGAAGCATACGATACAGCTTTCCAAACATGAGCGTCTACCCATTCAATGGTACTACGACGGAGAAAGTGCTTTACCCAGGAAATACATGTACGAAATAACGATTAAGGATTTACATGACAAAGTCATCCTGCAAAAGGAAACAAAAGAAGACTATTATGAAGTGGTTCTGGATAGCTTAGAACTTCCGGAAAACCTGATCATTTGCAACATTAGTTTACCCATTATAAATGAAGTGTCGGACGACGTGGTTATTGCCTTCGAACAGGAACACCAAATTCAGTCTACTGTCACAAAGCACTATAGTGTCACAAAGTATCAGTCTTTTATTGACGGATTAATCGCTGTGCAGAAAAATGAGTTTGAGCTGGCATCAAAACTTTTCCATATAGCGATTGATACGCATGAAGATCCCATTTTCGAGAACATGTACCGTCAGCTTCTAGTGGATTATCCTAGACTAAGATCAGTTTTGGAGTAGGCTCGAAGAAGGAAGGATCCGGTGAAAAGTGCTTCTCGAAAAAGCCATTCATCTCATCTATAGTTTTGCTAGATAGTATACCGATGAGTTCTTCCATGACTGCACCAGAAATCATGTAAGGAGGATTTTGCATGTTAAGTTTATCACCAATGCAATGTGCAAATACTTGGTACTCGCTACACTCTGTCATCGGAGTCTGTTTGATCATACACTTACCAAGATTCTCCTCAGGCGATTTATTTGACATCTCCATTCGCTGGGTAAGATCCATGTTTTGCTGGAAGTAGTTCATCATGCTTTCCCATGAATCTTTGGAAATCTCTTTTCGCATACGCTCGGCACAATCAAGACAGATAGCGTAATCAAAAACCACGTCCGTTGCGGAGTACTCCTTGTACTTTTTCATTGCTCTTTCAATCAAGTACTCGGTTCCTTCCTCCAGTAGATATTTATGACATTCAATGCAGCGCTCAAAAGGAGCATTCGTCTCAAACGAGTAAAAAGTTGGTGGAATCTTGTGGTCATTCATTGGCCCAAATCTATCACTAAATTAAAGGAGAGGGAAAAATAGTATGCATGCATAACAAATTTGATTATATTTGATCCACCCAAATGTTATGAGAAGAGAAGAAACCGTAGACTACAACATCAAAAGCCTTTGGCATGGAATCTCCAGAATGTACAATCAATTTGGCACTCCCTACGACATAACCGCATCTACAGGATTTGTCCTTTTGAACATCGATGTAGAGGAAGGAACACCTGCTACCAAAATCGCACCTTCATTAGGAATGGAGTCGCGTAGCCTGACCCGCATGCTCAAAGCCATGGAAGATAAAGGTTGGGTGTACCGCGAGAAAGATTCGACAGATGGACGTTCGGTAAGAATTTTCCTCTCAGACCTTGGTAAAGAGAAGAGGGAACTAAGTAGAAGGGCCGTTAAAGAATTTAACAAGAAAGTCCAGTCTTTGGTGGAGCAAGACAAGATGCAAGTATTTTTCGAAGTCCTATCCGAGGTAGGAAATATTGTAAACGACACCCAATTATTTGACAAAATAGTAAAAGAAATTTCACAGGAGTTTGCCCAAGGGCAACTTCATCATGTATAGCTTAAATAACACATTTATAAATCCAAAATGAAAAGATCCATTAAGAAAGCAGCTGTATTAGGTTCAGGTATCATGGGATCCCGAATCGCATGTCACCTTGCGAATATTGGAGTGGAAGTAGTACTACTTGATATTGTTCCACGAGATCTACCAGAATCACAGCAGGGAAATCCCATTGCGAGAAACAAGCTGGTAAATGATGCTTTGAACACTGCAATCAAATCCAACCCATCGCCCTTGTACAACAAAAGCCAGGCAAAGCTGATCAATACGGGGAATTTTGACGATGATTTATCCAAGATCAAAGATGTTGATTGGATCATTGAAGTAGTCGTAGAGAACCTTGATATTAAGAAATCTCTTTTTGAAAAAGTAGAGCAGCATCGGCTGCCCGGCACATTGATCACCTCCAATACCTCCGGTATTCCAATTCATTTGATGTTAGACGGTAGAAGCGAGGATTTTCAAAGGCACTTCTGCGGCACCCACTTTTTCAATCCTCCTAGGTATTTGAGGTTATTAGAGATCATTCCAACTCCAAAAACCGATCCCGAGATTGTGGATTTCTTCATGGAGTACGGAGATCTATACCTTGGAAAAGAAACCGTATTGTGCAAAGACACCCCCGCATTTATCGCGAACCGAATTGGAGTCTACGGCATGATGTCTACTATGCATGCTGTAGATGAGCTAGGACTTTCGGTCAACGAGGTAGATAAACTCACTGGCCCGGTCATTGGTCACGCCAAATCTGCAACATTCAGGACTTCAGATGTTGTTGGCCTCGACACGTTGGTAAATGTGTCGAACAATCTCTATGCAGCGCTCGAAAAAGATGAATCACGTGAAAAATTTAAACTGCCACGAGTAGTTCAGAAGTTGTCCGATGAAAAATGGTTGGGAGATAAGACTGGTCAAGGATTTTACAAAAAGGTTAAGAAGGACGGAAAATCCGAGATTCTGGAACTAAACCTACAGTCATTTGAGTATGAGGCGAAAAGCAAGGTCAAGTTTGACGTCATGGATCAAACTAAAAACATAGAAGATGTTAAGTCCAGGCTGCCAGTTTTACTGAAAGATGCGGGCAAAGCAGGTGATTTCTACCGAAAAACATTTTACGATCTGTTTCGGTACTGCTCGTTTAGAATTCCAGAAATCGCCGACGAATTGTATCGCATTGATCAGGCAGTTGCTGCTGGTTTTGCATGGGAGGTTGGTCCTTTTGAATCCTGGGATGCCTTGGGAGTTGCGGACACGGTTGCAAAAATGAAAGAAGCAGGAATGGAGCCAGCCTCCTGGGTGCAGGAAATGATCGATGCAGGCCACACCACATTCTATAAGTTTGAAAACGGCAAGAAGCAGTATTACGATATTCCGTCAAAAGCCTACAAGGTGATGCCCGGAACAGAAGGTCTCGTGTTCTTGGATGCCTTCAAAGAGACAAACAAAGTATGGGAGAAAGCAGGAGCAACCATCTACGACATTGGCGACGGCATTTTGAATTTGGAATTCCATACCAAAATGAACTCAGTGGATGCGGATGTGATAGAGGGAATAAATACTGCCATTACCATGGCCGAGAAGGATTATAGAGGTGTGGTCATAGGCAATGAAGGTCAGAACTTTTCCGCAGGTGCAAATCTTGCAATGCTTTTCATGTACGCCGTCGATCAGGAATTTGATGAGATTGACCTGATGGTCCGGACTTTCCAGAATACCATGACCAAAGCACGATTTTCTTCCGTGCCTGTTGTCGCTGCAACTTCCGGATTGGTATTAGGTGGTGGGTGCGAACTTTCACTGCACTGTGATGCAATCCAGGCACATGCTGAATCCTACATTGGTTTGGTAGAGGTTGGAGTTGGTTTGATCCCTGGCGGAGGAGGAACCAAAGAGCTTACGATGCGGGCTGCAGATGAATTTACACCCGGAGATCCGGAACTAAATACCCTGCAAGAGTATTTTATGAATATCGCAACGGCGAAAGTGGCTACTTCCGCCGAGGAAGGTCGAAAGATGAATATTTTGAGAGGAGGAGATGAAATCACATTGAATAGAAATCGACTCCTTACGGACGCGAAAGCAAAAGTGTTGGCGTTAGCGGATGCAGGATATACACAACCGACACCTCGAAAAGACATCAAGGTGCAAGGAAAAACAGGATTGGCCATGTTCCATGCGGGCATTGAGGCCATGAGGTATGGAAGCTATATTTCCGATCACGACAAAAAGATCGGTTTGAAGTTGGCTTGGATCATGGCAGGTGGTGATTTGTCAGCACCTACGAAAGTCTCTGAGCAGTATTTGTTAGACCTTGAAAGAGAGGCATTTTTAAGTTTATGTGGCGAGCCTAAAACCCTGGAGCGGATCCAAAGCATTCTCTTCAAAGGCAAACCACTAAGAAACTAAGAGTTGATAACTAAAAAAAATAAGATATGAACGCATATATAGTAGCAGGATACAGAACCGCAGTGGGTCGAGCCAAGAAAGGAGGATTCCGCTTTTACCGTCCTGATGATTTGGCGGCAGATGTCATTAAGCATCTAGTAGGTTCCATCGATGGATTTGATGCCACGCGTGTAGATGATTTGATCGTTGGAAATGCAATCCCTGAAGCAGAGCAGGGTTTGCAGATGGGACGATACATTTCGTTGCTTTCGCTTCCCATCTCAGTTCCGGGAATGATCATTAACCGATACTGTGGATCGGGTCTCGAAGCCATTCATTTAGCATGTGCCCGAGTGCATGCAGGAACAGCCGATTGCATTATCGCCGGCGGTACAGAATCCATGTCTTTGGTACCCATGATGGGTTACAAGGCAGCATTGAATTGGAAAATTGCCGAGAAGAATCCAGAGTACTATTTGAACATGGGTTTGACAGCTGAAGAGGTCGCGAAGGATTTCAATATTTCTGCAGACGACTCCAATGAGTTTGCCATGAACTCACATAAAAAAGCTGCAAAAGCAATCAAGGAAGGCAAGTTTAAAGATGAAATTGTTCCTGTAACAGTGGAAGAAACATTCATCGGTGGTGATGGCAGAAGACAGAAGAAAGAATATGTTGTAGATACTGACGAGTGTGTCAGAGAGGAAACCAACATGGAAGGACTAGCCAAGCTACGCCCGGCATTCAAGCAAGGTGGGCAGGTGACAGCAGGTAATTCTTCACCTACCTCTGACGGAGCGGCCTTTGTGATGGTTATGAGTGAAAAAATGGTGAAAGAGCACAACCTTGAGCCAATTGCACAAATGATTAGTTATACTGCAGCCGGCGTAGATCCACGTATCATGGGAATTGGACCGGTAGAAGCTGTGCCGAAGGCCTTAAAGCAGGCGGGACTGAAACAGGACGATCTGGACCTGATTGAGCTAAACGAGGCATTTGCTGCACAATCATTGGGTGTGATCAGAGGTCTTGACTTGGATACCGATAAACTGAACGTCAATGGAGGAGCGATAGCACTTGGACATCCTTTGGGCTGTACTGGAGCTAAGCTATCGATTTCACTGTTTAATGAAATGAGGAGGAGGAATAGTAAGTATGGAATGGTCACTGCGTGTGTAGGCGGAGGCCAAGGTGTGGCGGGTATTTACGAGTTCCTGAATTAGAAGAAAGAAACCCAAAAATGAAGGTCACTGTAAGGTGGCCTTTTTTATTTGCTTAACTTTCTTAAAAACAATACAACCATGAATAAGATTACCATCGTGCTGTGTTTCATGGCAACCCTGTCGTTTGGACAGTCGGATAAAGAGCTTGCCAATAATGCCGTAACGCAATCCATCATAAAAAGTCATCTGACTTTCTTAGCCTCGGATGAGCTTAAAGGTCGAGATACCGGCTCACCGGAATTGAAGATTGCCGCGAAGTATTTAGAAAGCCGATTTTTGGAATATGGCATTCAAAAGGTTCAAGGAATGGACACCTATTTTCAACCAGTACCGATGAAGAAAACCATCCCACCCTCAGCCGGGAGCATAATATTGAATGATCAAACGTATACCTTGGAAGACGATTTTCTTTTGCTCGATGGTAGTAGTGTATCGTTGTCGGGAACAGCAGTGTTCGCCAACTACGGTTCGGAAAAAGAACTAAAAAAGGCGAAAGTCAAAGGGAAAATTGTCATCACACTCTGTGGTGACGGCGAAAGCCAGAATCCGCAGGAGTGGTTCGGGCAATCTGTCGAGAAGCGAAAGCGAGCGCAGCAGCTTGGGGCCATCGCCTTATTAGAGCTTTACAATTCTCCCCAACTTCCCTGGAGCGTGTTGGTCCGTTTTCTTGGCGGGGAGCAAGTGGGCTTGGACAATCAGCAGGAGAGTAAGATGCCACACCTCTGGATGAACCGTTCAGCTGACGAATTGACTGCACTCAAGGAACGTAGCAGCGAAGCAAAAATTTCAATTGAAGGGGCTAGTGTCGATAGGTTTACCTCTCAAAA
>CAZQJU010000138.1:0-9116 GCA_964593185.1 uncultured Roseivirgaceae bacterium | reverse complement strand
CACACCTTTTCTTTTATGCTCGATGGACTCAGCCCAGGATACTATTTTATAAAAGCTAAATCAGAAATGCTCGATGATACCAAGAGACTTATTATCCGGAAGTAAGCTACTAGCAATAGCCTTACTTTTTATATGCGCTTCCCATTCACATGCCCAATACAATGGCAAAAAGTCCATTGATGGCTTTCTGGATACGCAGTTTTGGTTAGGACTGAAAATGGGGACCAACTTTACACAGGCATTTCCTGAAACACGGAATGCTGGATTTAGTCCCATTGACTATTCCTCTGATAGCCTGCGGAAAAACTATTCTGACTTTACACTCCCGGGAGCACATATGGGTTTACAAATGAATTTTTACCATAAGGGATTTTCAATCTCGTTTCAACCGGTTTATAAAAGATCTCGATATGAATACTTCAGTGAATTAGAATGGAGGAGTGATGAAGCCAGCAGTAGATTCATGACCCGGTACCAGGTGGAGCAAAAACTGGATGTCATCGAATTACCGCTATTGCTCAAATATGAGATTATCCAATCCGGAAATATTCGACCGTTCATCATGGTCGGCGGATTTCATTCATTGATTGCCTCCGCCCAAAAAGAAGTAGATATCACACAAACTGATTTTTCTTCCGGGACGCCACTAACATCTGATGGCGGTAGCGCCATTATCGGAGTAAAAGATGCATTTGAAGCCTTCTCTGGGGTATCAGGTGGGGTAGGCGTGAATCTGGATTATTGGAACATCCGGACAGTGGTTGAAGTCAACTATAAACGAGGGCTCACCTCAGCAACAAAACCCAATATTCAAGAAAATGAATTTGCTTCTTTAGGCGAGACCAATGATGAGCTATTCCTTCGAGACATCAACGTCTCTGTAGGTTTTGTCTTTCCATTCCGATTTATCGACAAACAATTTGCTGCAAAATGAGCGTGAGCAATCAACTATTTGAAACAATGATGAGTACACATAAACTCCTTGGTCTAATGTCGAGAATTAAAGTCGTAGCACTGGTACCTATGGTGTTCTTTCTCGCGTCTTGCTCGGACGAAGAGCCCTCTTTGACCGACTCCTTCTTTAAGATTTATGACAATTCAGACTTTGATCTAAACTATGATCCCATCGACATGGTGGAAATCAACGACGGATACATCATTCTCACCGGCACAGAGCAAAGTAACTCTGATTTTGATGGAATAGAACTACTTCGGATTAATGAAGTGGGCGATTTCGTTTTTTCGGAAGAAAACGCTTTTGAGAATTACGAAGCACCCGTAGGTGATATGTACTTTGATGCCACCGATAGTTCCATCTACTTCTTTGCAAAGAATGTAGCGACCACTGACGGTGTCTTAGTCTCCGTCAATCCCTCTTTGGAAGTACGAAACACTACGCTGCTGGGCGGAATAAACTATCCGCTATCGGCATCTTCTACCTCAAGTAATACCCTATTACTTCAAGGGTATGATCCACTAAATCTCCAAACTCAAATTGCAGAGATTGCCCTGGACGGATCGGTCAATGGCGGTAACATCGCACAGTACACCATTGGTGCAGGTCAAGACATCGAAGAAGATGTGATCAATCATTTCCTTGAATCCAATGTAAACCCGTTCCCATTCTTCTGTGGCGAAGTTTCAGCCGGAAACTACTACTTCAACGGCTTCTATAATTTCAGTTTTTCATTGGTTTTCACGGATTTCGGAAGTAATCCTACCAACGTGGTGTCAGGCCAAGATACTAACGCTGGTATAAGTGCGTTGATGCCGTTGTCCGGTGGTAACTTTTCGGTGGCAGGTTTCCAGTTTGAAGACAACTACCAGCTATCGTCAAACCCCTTGACCGTGGGGAATGTTGGGGAATTGTACCCTGGAAACATGGCAGAAATACGACCTTACGCAACCACGAAGATTATTGACTACACATCTACGGACGGCAGCTACGCTGTATTCGCCTCTGAGACCAATGGAAACCAGATTGTTTTACACTTTTACAACAATTCGACAGGCGAGATCGAAGGTGTGCATTACATTGGCTTCCTCAACCGCTTCAACCTTTCATCCATCAAGGCTTCCAGTGATGAGTCGATCTTGGTACTGGGTACCACTTTTGTGGCAGGTCGATTTGAGCGTATTTTCTTGAACAAGATCTCGAAGACGGAAATCAGTGGTATTTTGAACTAACTGAGGACATCTAAAATATTTCACCTACGTATTGTTCTTTTTGAGTTAGCTTTCAGATTTCATGACGAGAAGCCTTCTAGAATTTGAACTGTCAACGTGGTGGATCCCCGTACTTGCCCTGATTGCGGCACTATTAGCCTTCTTGCTTTACGCAAAAAAAAATGTTCCCTGGAATAAGGTCCAGAATTGGATGCTCTTTGCTATCCGAACACTTGCATTATTTATGATTCTTCTGCTATTACTCAGTCCTTCCATGAAAAGGATCGTAAACACCCTTGAAAAACCACTCGTTATTTTAGCCATAGATAACTCACAATCCATTACGGCGAGAGGAGTGGACTCAACTAAAGTCAAACATGCGATCTCCTCCATTTCCGAGGAACTACAAGCGCAGGACCTCCAGGTAAAAACGGTGTCCTTTTCGACAGATGACTCGCTAAATTTTGGGGAATCTACTACCCGGCTTTCAAGCCTACTACTTGAAGCGGAGGAAAGCTCCAGGGAAGAAAATATGGTTGCAACCCTGCTGGTGACAGATGGGATTTTCAACAGGGGATCTTCGCCTCTTTATCGCAACTATCTACACCCGATCTTCACGGTGGGCATGGGAGATACCATCCCTCCAAAAGACATCAGCATCAGCCGAACCAGATACAACAGAGTGACTTTCAAGGGGAATGAAACCCCTATTCGACTCGAGATCAATCAGCAAGGATATAAAGAAAATACAGTCGTTCGTTTGACGGAAAATGGGGATGTGGTGATGGAAAAACCACTGAAGCTGGATAGAGAACTTCAGGAAATAACGTTTTTGATAACCTCAGACAAGGAAGGACTTCGACATCTGGTTGCATCTGTTCCTGTGGCAGCAGAGGAATCAACGGATGAAAACAATTCCGTTGATATCTTTTTAGAAGTAATTGATGGTAGGCAGAAAGTTCTGCTCGTCGGCAACGCACCCCATCCTGACATTTCGGCAATTCGAAGGTCTCTTGAAGAGACCGATAGCTACGTGACAGATCTTTACATTCCTTCACTAGCTGATGAAGCCCCAAAGGAGATATATGATGTGGTCATCTATCATGGAGCTTTTAACGGCCAGAATACCTTTGTACCAAAAGAACAGCCCGGTGTTTGGTACATCCTGAATTCTTCAAGTTCCTTTAGCCTGCTCAATAAAGAAGTAAGCTATCTCTCAATTGAAAGACGTAGCAGCGAACCTGATTTGGTTACCGGATCATTTAACCAGAGTTTCAGCAAATTCAAAGTAGAAGAGACTGGGGCCTTTGAGGAATTTCCTCCAATTGAAGTTCCCTTCGGAGATTACGACGTTTCAGCAGGTGTTGAGGTCTTAATGTATCAAAAGCTAGGGGGTGTTGTGACCAGAAAACCCCTGATGATTGTCAATGATGACGGAACGAAGAAAAGTGCGTTGTTAATGGGCCAAAATATTTGGCGCTGGAAACTACAAGAGTCCGCAGTTAATGACAACTCAAATCAGTTTGACAATCTGATCACAAAAACGATTCAATTCTTATCAGTAAAAAATGATAAAAAGCAGTTTCGTTTTGTTGCTCGTAAGACCATTTTTAGCAATTCTCAACCTGTCTTGTTTGATGCGGAGGTTTACAATGATATTTACGAACGCATCTACAATAACCCCATTGAAATTACCATAACAGATGAAAGCGGAACTAGTAATTCTTACAACTTTACCGACTCCGAACGATTGACTTCCTTTAGGGCTCCGAACTTAGCTCCAGGTATCTACCGGTTCTCTGCGCAAGTACAAATAGGTTCCAAACTGTTTACGGAGCGAGGAGAATTTCTGGTGGAATATGTGAATACTGAATACTTGGATCTTACCGCCAACCATCGTTTGCTTCGAAACCTCTCACAAAAGACCAATGGGGAGTTTCTTCATTACGATGAAATTGAAGCTTTACCGGAAGTCATCAAAAACCAGGATTTTAAACCGGTAATGCGCAGTGAAGAAGATACTAAAAGCCTCCATCGAAGCATAGGTTATTTTCTAATTATCTTCTTTCTCTTTAGCACAGAATGGGTGCTCCGGAGGTACTGGGGCGGATACTAAAAATTGATTACCACTCCGACGTAGCCGGTTCGCTGAGAAAAAAGGCTCTTCATTCGGGCAGTGTAATCGTAATTGTACGTGTACGTCCTTACGTTATCGTAATCCAGAACATTGTTGAAGCTCGCAAAAACAAGTAGTGTGCGTTCGTTTTCTAACAAGAACATTTTGCTGATAGAGGCACCCAGGTTAAAATAATCTGGCAATCTGGATGAACGAATGGCAACCGGTTGAAACACTTCGTACTGTGTATCGAAGGAAGCTTCAGTAATCTCTTCTTCAATAACGCCTTGTCGATTCGTGGAAAGAAGTTCCACGGTCCAAAAATCACGTGTTCGATAGGTAAGATTCGCTCGAAAAAAGAAATTAATGTCATACAAGTAGGCACTTTCTTCCTGGGAGTTCGCATCAAGCAGCGTGACAGACGAAGAAGCGCTAAGCTTCTTACCCATTGACTTTTCGGCGAAGAACTCCCAGCCAGTAACATCGTACTTCAACCCGTCAAAATTGGCATTCTTGTCAAAGTACGAGATGGAAATTTCTGCCTTTGACCAGCTGTACCGGACATCAAGGGAAGATTGTTGACTTTCAGAAAAAAATGTTTGATCCGAGTTTTCATAAAACCCCAACTTATGGTATCTCCCAGTTCCTCCAATCACAGTCAGTTTGTCTTTTCGGTAGCTTAAATTGACTTGTCTACTTAGATAGTTCGGTTGACCGTCTACTACCAGATTCTTCCGCAATCCAGTCCCTAGGGTAAATGCATTCGAGATGAAGTATTTTCCGTAAACGAATCCTTCCAAAGGGATGACACGATTTGAAGAAGTGTAGTCCATCGTCGGATGATCTATACCTAATGCATAGCCCACTGAATGAAAGTTCCCCGTAGTTGAATTATGGCGTAAATCCATCGATATTCCACTTTTCAAGGACCATTTCGCTTCTGACCGTAAGTAATTTATACCCAAGAAGAGATCTCTACTTTTGGTATCGAACGCTACATTCGAGTAACTGTACTTCCCTTGGCTGGCAGACAGTCCATTGTTGATTGAGAGCATTCCTTGTCCCAGGTTTAAATCCATGGAACTGATCAAAAAAGATCTGATCTTCTGCTGATCGAAAATTCCCGAAAAGCTGGGATGTCTGAAATTGAATTGATACCCCTCCAATACTGAATAATTCAAAATCTTCCAGGAATAGCTATCGGTTGCACCGTACCAATAAAGCCCAAGATCTACAGATTCAAAGTCTTCAATTTCCTGCAATGCTTCGCTATTCAAGGCCTTCATGACGGTACTAGGTTGCCAATTTGAGAAGAGTTTTAAGCTTTGTTTGTCGTTTAGTCGCTGTTCTCTTGAAATTCCTACATTGGCAAGACTGATGACCGCAGAAGTGGTATTTCCGGCTAAAATTGCTTCGTCCGTTTTTAGTGCAATTACACCTGAAGTTGTGCTTCCAAATTCCAAGGGAGGATTC
The DNA here is from genome assembly GCA_964593185.1 of uncultured Roseivirgaceae bacterium. Lineage (GTDB taxonomy): Bacteria > Bacteroidota > Bacteroidia > Cytophagales > Cyclobacteriaceae > Ekhidna. The sequence continues at coordinate 3,361 of CAZQJU010000138.1, read as the reverse complement.
CCCGGGAAAACACTTACATCCTGAATTATGGACGTATTAAAAATACTGAAGGTACCAATTCCATTTAGTTGAGCATACCTGACCGCATCGTATACAGGCACATTGTTGAGAAAAGTTCCTGTCTCGATTGCACTACTCCCCCGCAAGCTAATATTCGCAGACTCGTCTGTTGTAGTAGCAGAAGGCAGTGAATTTACCGCCAAAATTGGGTCCGCCTTGGCAGCAGGATTGGTGTAGATTTCGATCTTATTGATCTTATCAAACTTAAACTCTTCTGCCACTAACGGTGCAGCAATGACCACCACCTCCTCGCCTTTTATGAGAATCGGATTCATTTGAATAACTCCTTCAGAAGGCAGCACCCCAGCATATTCCTGATAACCGACGTAGGTAATGATGAGTAAAGACTGTGGGCTGGATACAGACAATGCAAACCTTCCATTCACATCTGTAACGGCACCATTTTTCCAATCATCGGACGAATAAACATGTGCACCCACGAGCGCTTCCCTGGTCTCAGCATCCACCACTTTGCCAGTGATGGATTGCTGAGCAAGAAGATTACTACCGATCAACCAAAGAAGTGAAACCGGGAAAAGTCTCATGACTTTCTCATCTTCTCTAACTCGGACTTAGCCCAGTAGTAGTTCGGCTCCAATTCAATCGCCTCTTCAAGGAGCTCCATTGCTTTTTCCTTCTGGCCTAGCTTTTGATATGCCATGGATAACCCCATCATGGTATCCAAGTATTGCCAGTTGCCTTCACTGTCTGCAACGTACAGTTCAGCTGCCTTTGTAAAAGATTCGACCGCCTCCTCAGGATCACCACCAAACATTTCGGGTGTATACAGTTTAGAGCCAGCATAGAGTTTTTGTACCAAAGCTGATTCAGGCTGTTTTTCCATCGCTTCATCAATTAGCGAATTGCTTTTCATACCTAAAAACATACCTTTCATTGGGTTGTACGCCATTACGAGGCCATAGGTGGAAGATAGCACCGCTTTTGGCTCTCCCCACTCCGGATTTTCATCGATCAGTTTTTCAAGCAAATCGACCGTTTTATCTTTATACTTATCGAATGTTTCTTCATCCTGAGAAGCCATGGTGTTACTCAATATCCCATAAAGGGCCATGGCACGTTCAAAACTGTTTTCTCCGTGTTTCTCAGTAGCCAATTCCGCACTCTTCTCCCACATGGTTTTGCTCGCAGCAAGGTATGCGGCATACTGTGTTTCCTTGATTGTTTGCTGCGCACTTACACTGACTGTCAATGCAAGTGCAATTAAATTCATAAGCGTTTTCATATAATTACGATTGTTAAAATGTAAGATTTATTGATTGATTTTTTGTCCGTCGATCCATACAGAATCGAGTTTTCTGATATCTGATACATTGGTGGTCGGATCTCCATCGATCAGAATAAAATTTGCACGATACCCCTCCTTGATGAATCCCAAATTCTCAAGCGAGAAGTAGGTGGCAGGATTTGAGGTTGCAGCTTTCAGTGCCTCGAGATCGCTCAACCCCGATTGCGCCAATAGTTCTAACTCGCGGTAAATACTGCTACCGTAATTGATCCCTAAATTCGGAGGATCTGTTCCTGCCAATATGGGCACCCTGGCTTTGTGTAGACGGCGAACGTTTTCGCAGAGATCCGATAGATCCAACATCTTATTCTTAATGCCATTTTCTGTATAGTACTTTTTGACTTGCTCATGTACAGCCAACGTGGGGACAATGAAGAGTCCGCTTTGCTTAAGGGCTCGTACTTGTTGTCTACTGATTACTTCATCGTCCCAGACGTGCACCAAAGCATCGATGCCTAATGGCGCGATTTCCAGTGCATTTCTTAAGTTTGAAATATGGGCAACAGCCATCAGATCCTGCTTGTGCGATTCTCTAATGATGCGCTCAATTTGGTCCAGTGACAAGGTCCTTCTTACTGGTTCATAGATGATCTTCACATAGTCGCTATGGTTGGTCTTGCGATCCCTGACAAATGCTTCAGGTGTCATTTCTGGACCTATGTAGGGCACTTCGTATCCATACTGTGTTCCATGTCCTCCTTTAGCAGTGGCTGCGTAGCCTGCAGAATAATAGGCCGCATACTTATACGTCAAACCGGGCTCGCGAAGTTTTCCAATCAAATTTTCGGGAGAATGCATATCCAGCACAGCAAAAACTCCTGCTCGAAGGGCGAGTTTGAGCTGCGACTTCGACCACACATGCACATGCGCGTTGATAAGGCCAGGTAGTATTGTTTTTCCCGTACCATCAATCGTGCGTGTTGAATCAGAAGTTTCCAAAGGTCGAGCACCAATCCGCTGAAAGTGGCCCTGGACGATTTCGATCGAAACCTTTTCCTCCACCTTTACCCCGTCAAACAACCTGACATTTTGAATAACCAGACGGTGCTGGCTTTCGCCCCAAAAGCCCATCAGTACCACTGAACACAAGATAAAAAATCTCATTTTTAAACTAGTTTATTTTATAAACTTAAAATTCAAAAAAAATTATTCGATATAGCCTTTGAGTGAATTCACATACTCCTCGAAGGCTTTGATGCCCACCTTGGTAATGCTACAGGAAGTTACCGGTTTCTTACCCTTAAAGGACTTCGTTACACTGATATATCCAGCATTGGAAAGTTTCTCTAACTGCACACTAAGGTTACCCGCCGTAGCACCTGTCTTCTCCTTAATGAAGACGAACTCAGCCGAATCGACGCCAATCAGTAGTGACATGACAGCGAGTCGAAGTTGGGAATGCAAAAGCGGATCTAAGGCCTTAAACTTGCTCACTTTCTGCCCTTTTTAATAAATATCCTGGAATCAGATATCCAAGCACTAAGCCAATTGCCGCCACTAAATATTGGTCATTGACAGAGACATTGAATGCAACGATCGAACTAACACCCAGCGCAACTCCTCCTATGATTAATGGCTTAAACCTTAGGAGGTAACCAGATAAATAGGTGCCTAAGCCAGAAAACAACAGAATTACAGCATTTTGATTGAAGTCGAGTTTTTGCATAAATGTCAGTAGTATGACGATGGCTATGAAAACGGCAATCCACAAGTGGCTATAGACACGATCATAATGACTCACTATTTTCGAACGCTGATCTCTCCTGGCACTGTAAATGATTGTCACAATCATTGCAGGGATCATCAATAACCAGACAATGTAGGGATGCTCGAACCAATCAAATCGGTCAATTAAATAATGACCAAGGTTCGCTAGCGCAACCACCCAACCCCATAACAAGAAGTAAAAACTTCCACCTTTCGCTAAGTTTCGTTTAGCCTGACCAATCATCTCTGTGATGAGGGCAAGACTTTCATCTTTTGACAACTCTTCTT
>CAZQJU010000137.1:0-9272 GCA_964593185.1 uncultured Roseivirgaceae bacterium | reverse complement strand
ATGCCAGGGAAGGCTCCAGAGTAGACGAAGGAAAACCAATCGAGATTCCGATAAAGATCAAATAAAAAAAGGGAGCACCGCCATGCTCCCTTAGGTTTCGATCCCATGTGCTGGTTGGATCGAATTGATCCGACTTTCATCGAATCTAATCACCGCCTAATTTACTCGCCTGTAAATGTAGGCAGCTAATATAATGAGAGAAATCCAATTTCAACTTGTTTAATTAAAACTTTTTTCTAAAAATTAGATTTATTCCTCCTTTTATTTGCGAAATGTCTATTTCAAGGTTCATTTTTCTCTTCTCAGCTACTGGTTTGGTGCTTTTCGGTCCCCTTGATCGAATCCAAAAAGCGTTGGAAAAAGCAGACTTTGAAAAGGTAGTAGAGCTAGTCAACAGAGGAATTGAAAAGGAGCCACAAAACCCCGGATTTACGTATTTCAAGGCGAAACTGCTGTTTACACCTTCTTTTGATGGCTATAATCCTGACTCAGCACGCCTTACCATCAATGAGGCATCCTTACAGTATGAATTAGCGGATGCAGAACTAATCGAAGAACTACAGGAAGATGGTGTTAGCGATTCACTTTTGCAAAAGTTATCTTTAGAAGTACGGGATTTCCTGTACACGGAAATGCTGAATGACTTGTCAATTTCCGGGGTGACGGACTTTATGGGCAAGTACCCCGGTTCCGTTTATGAATCCGGACTCATTTTCAAACGTGACAGCATGGTCTTTAGGCGTGTCCAGCGCTCGGACACCAAGCCAGGGTATCTGGGTTTTATAAAAAACTATCCCAACTCTGTCTTTCGGCCTGCAGCAGACTCATTGTTGGATCAACTTAGGTACTTGGACTTGGTCAACGGGGGCAATCTAGAGGACTACAGAGCATTTAGGAGCATGTACCCTAGGACAAATCGGCTCGCGGAAGTGGAGGAGTTCATTCTCAAGGTATCCACAGCCTCGCACCATCCGGAAGACTTAAAAAAGTTTTTAACATCGAGCGGTGTCGCCAAATGGAAGAAGCGCGCAGGTGACGTACTGTACTATTTGGATCCTGAAAATCTTGATCATCACCCATTGCAAGACTCGGCAGCACGTGCGAGGATTGAATCTAATATAGAGGTCTTCCCGGTGATGGATCATGAAAAATTCGGATTTCATAGCAGGAATGGTAGACTGCAGGTTCCGTATAGCTATGATGATGTCTCCGACCTGCTGAAGTGCACCACGTCAAGTGATCCCTGGGTTTTTGTTCAGGATGAAGTTGGGGGAAGAATTATCCTCAAAAACGGGAAGACGCTACTGAATGGAGTTGAAAACTATGTGGAGTTATCGAACGCGTTAGCACTAGTTGACAGGAATGGATTTAGCTTCTTGTACCATAAAAGCGGGTTTAGAATTTTGGAAGATCCGATCGCGTCGGCAGAGGTGCTGGCTAACGGGTGGATCAAGGTTGAGCGAAACGGTAAATGGGGTCTGTTTACACTTTTTGGGCTGCCAATTGCGGAGGTTCGATATGATGATATTTACAATTTGGGCTTGTTTTGGGTGTTTGAACGGGATGATCAGCTTGCTGTGTACACTTCCGCTAAGATCTTGCGGGAGGTTGAGTCTAGGGGATTAGACCTTGAATTTAAGTTTGACGACTTAGAGCTGGTCAATGATACACTATTGATTGGCTTTAAAGGAGCTCAGGAATGTCTTTTGGATCAGGAGTTGAATTTTTTGATTCCTTGGGGACCGTATGAAATACACCCAGATTCAGAAGGGTGGTATGTGCGTTCCGCTGATGGATACAACCTATATAACAATACAGACGACCGTGTGGTTGATTCGCAATATCAATACCTTGAGTCAGGCAAACGATGGCTGGCCCTTCAATCTTCAAATGACTGGATACTGATTCCTAGGGTTGGTCAGCTCAACCCAATGAGAGGGTACGATTCGATTAAACTGATTGAACCAGCCGCACTTGTGTTCAAAGGCGAGGAAAAAACACTTTTGTTCAGCAGCGGAGCTGAGATTGAACTGGACGGCCATGAGCTGCGCTCCTTTTCAAAACATCCTGATTTTTTGCTGATTAAGAAGGAAGGTGCCTTGGGACTTTATGATGGGACCGGAGAAGCTGTTTTCGACGGGAAGTATGATGATCTGGCATTCGTAAATGATTCACTGTTAAAAGTAACACGCAAAGGTCAGCATGGAATCATCCATAAAGACGGCACTTTCCTGCTAAATCCAATCTTTGAGACACTTGATGTGCAGGGTGAGCTAATCATCACACTTTACGATGGCATGATCGGGTGTTATGACCTCTCGACTAACGTGTTAATTCCTCCGGAGTTCGAATCTCGCATTGAAAAGATCATGCTGGGCTACAAAGTCAAAAAGGACGGAAAATATGGGTTGGTGGATGTGAAAACGGATCCCTTGTTGGATTTTAAGTTTGAAGGAATTGAGGAATGGAATGACACTTCTCTACTTGTAACAAATGCCGGAATTCAATCAATTATCAACTTGAAGGAAGATACATTGATGCACCAGATTGAAAAACTGGAGCTTCTTGTTGAGAAGGACAAGGAACGAGTTTTTAAGTTTGTTCAAAAGGGTAAATTCGGCCTAATGAGTGATCAGTCAGGGGTTTTGCTTAAAGCGGAATACAGTGACATTTTCAACATAGGCCCTAAGGAAAATCCACTATTTTTTGCGGACCAGCACTTGAGCAATGCGGGCTTTCATGTGGTGAGTTATGTAGATGATCAGGGAAAGCTTGTTTTTTCCAAAGCTTACAACAAGGAAGAGTTTGACCGCATCTTGTGCGAAGATTACTAAAGTTGTTGGTAGACGTGTAGCGTTTGTTTTAGCAGTGATGTCGTTTCATCATTGCTTATCACAAAACTGGCTAGCGGTAATTTTTCTTCGTCCGGTAACTGCTTGGCTATGATCGCCTCGACAGACGCTTTGGTTCTATTTGTGTCTCGAGTGAGCACTCGACCAATACGGGTGGCCTTGGGCGCAGTTACCAAAATGGTCGCATCGAGCTTTTTATAACTACCTGTCTCAAACAACAATGCGGCTTCATCAAAAAGGAGTCTTTCCGACTGGTGTTGATTTGTCCAATCTTCCAAATCAGCCGCTACTCTGGGATGTACAAGTGCATTGAGTCGATGTAACAAGTCTGGATTTTTAAACGCACGATCGGAGATCATTTTTCGGTTAAGCACATCATTCACGTAGGCATCTTTGCCGAAAAGCGTCTCAATGTTCTTGCGAAGTTTGTGGTCGTGAATCATCAGCCATTTGGCTCGATCGTCAGCGTAATAAACCGAGTGGCCAAGTACTTCAAAAATTTTGCATACCGTACTTTTTCCTGAACCGATCCCCCCGGTAACCCCAATCAACTTTGGCTTAACGGACATAGCTCACCTTCAACGTATCTGGTGAAATCACTGCTTCAAGTGCTTGATTCGGCTGAACAATCAAAATTGCAGGAGCGGTAGAGTCCGAGGGATTGATCATGCGGTAATCAACAACAACCTTAAAATCGGATGGTGAGACTTCAACCTCCTTAGACTCTTGCACCATATAGCTGATGGTAATCTCGGGTTCTGAAACAAAAACTGTGGAATCTTCAGGGAAATCAATCATCTCAATAGTGGTCTCTAGCTGCCGCTCGTTGAAGCGTTCTACTTCAAAGGAAACATTGACTTCAGCCGGGTTGGCGTAAATCCCAAAGCCACCAGGTACGGGCAACTCCACTAAATCAGTATAGTTCTCATCAATTTCATCTCTTCTAAGACGAACTTCAAATAGCTGCGTTAATGTATCAAGAAAACTCGTGGGTCCGTGCAGAACTGCTGAGTCAGGTGTAACCTTGATTGGAGAAATTATCCGATACCCATCATCCAGATCTATCTGAGTCGAATCAATCGTTAGGGCGACAAGCTTGGTAGCCTTTCGGTTGATGTTGATGAATAGGGTGTCTGTAAACAGGAAATTCACCCGATACTGGCTAAGTTCCTCGGTAAGAATCGGTAAAATGGTTGGTCGGGTAAGGAATCGAATGGCTGCAGGATTCTCCAGTTCGAATTGAACTGGGTCTGAGCCGAACCAAAAGGATTCCTTAAACAAATCCCAACCGCCACCTGACACGTCTACATCTACAAATTCAGGTAGTGGCCGAACAGCTACCAGACTATCAGTATCATAAACAAAACGGATTGGATGCTTAATCCGGTGGCTGTACTCTTTCCCCAGTGCACTGAAAAACCAGAATGTAGCCGCCCCAATGAAACACAGGGTGATTACTTTCCAATTTGTCGATGACTTGGGCTCAGCCATTTATTTTTTTTTGTCTTTATCAGGTTCGTTTAGTCGCTTGCTCGCTTCAAGGGAAATGGAAGACTTCTCCACCAATAATTTAGTTCCCCGATCAACATCAATCAGGACTGTGGTATCCGAAACTTCCATGATCTTTCCGTGGATACCTCCTACGGTCACCACCATATCATTCTTTTTTATCTCTCCAAGATACTTTTTAGTCTCTTTTTGTTTTCGTTGCTGAGGTCTAATAAAGAAGAAATAGAAGATCGCCACCATGGCAATAATGGGAAGAAAGGAAGTAATGTCACTTCCACCTGCTTGTAATAAATACGTGTTCATTCTTATGTGTTAATTAAACTGAGCTTCTGGCTCAATGTACAGATAGGGCAAAAAAAACCCTGGCAATGAATGCCAGGGCAATGTTAATCAATTGATGTGCTTTCTGGAAGCTTAACCTTCCTCCTTAACCACATTTGCCTTAATTCTGACACGAGTTGTTGCTGGCCAAGTGTTGGCTGTAAGCGTAACCGTTTTGTTTTGAATTCCTGGCTTATTCTTACTGTTGAATCGAACTTTGATTTCTCCAGTGTCTCCAACTGGAATTGGCTCCTTAGGCCATTCCGGCACGGTACATCCACAAGTGGCTTTGGCATCTGAAATAATCAATGGTGCCGCACCTGTATTTGTAAAACTGAAGGTATGTTCTACAACATCTCCATCTTTGATTGTTCCAAAGTCGTGAAGCTCTTCAGCAAATTGGAACGATGGTAGTGGACCTTCTGGTTTTTCAGCTGGTGCGCTTGGTGTTGCTGCAGCTGCTGTGCTTGTCGCAATAGGTTGCGCCCTGTTGGCTGTGGATGCTACTCCACTTCTGCCTTCCATGGCTGCAACTCTTCCTTCAAGTTTTGTGATTCTTGATTCTAGCTCAGCATTGCCACAACCTATCATTGAAGCTGCTACCGCTATTCCTAATAAAATCTTTGTTGTTTTCATTCGTGTAATTGTTTTTGGCTTATTGAGTTTCAAAAATGAACCCCCAAAAATGCCGTCCCGTGTATTTTCTCAACCTTTCTACTACAAAACTAAGGAAGATATTGTTTCATTGGACTATCAAAATCTTAATGAAATGTTAAAGGTGACTAGTCTTTCTTGATCTGGTTAATTAGGCCATTGACATCATCTAAAAGCTGTTCAGCTTTGTCTTTTGCATCCTTTACGATCTTTTCGCCTTCATCTTTCGCCTGGTTGTCCAGGATGTCTTTGCCTTCTACTACATCATTGATGAATCCTTCCAGCTGCTTCTTGAGCTTGTCCAGCTGATAGCTTAGCTTGTCCCGGGTGTTGGTTCCTTTGTCAGGTGCATACAAGATTCCCAATACACCTCCTGTGATGATGCCAACTAAAAACGCAAAAAAAGAACCGCCTGCTTTACTCATGACTCATGTTATTTGTTATCGATAAGACCTCTACCGCTCTTACGGATTCTACCACTCGAAGTTAATTCGTTTGATACGACATCCAAAACGCCGTTTATAAATTGTTTGCTTTTGGGCGTGCTGTACATCTTTGAAATTTCAATTGCTTCATTGATGGATACTTTGATTGGAATGCTTGGCGAATTCATCATCTCCACCAGCGCCAGCTTTAAAATTACGCGGTCGGTGAGCGCAATTCGTTCGACGTCCCAATTCTTGGTTCGCTTTTGAATGTGCTCCTCTAGAAAGTCGTTTTGCTTAACTACCTCGGTAAAGAGAAGAGCAAGGAATTTGAAGTCGTCTTCGCCATTTTTCGTTAGCTCTGCTAACTCGAGATCAGCGCCATCTTGAAGGGACTTGATGGACTTTACGACCATACTTTTGATGATTGGGAGATTCTCAGACCAATGCAGGTAATTGCTATCAAAATAGGACAGGATCGTATCGTTCTTGAAAATGACTCGCTTAAATAACTCCATCACAATTCCATTGCCTTCGATCTCAGTCGCTTTCTCCTCAAAGAAGGGAGCCAGGGCCTCTGCTGTCCTCATTTGCTCCCGGTACCAGGATTTGATTTCATCCTGCTCGGTGCTCCAGCTGATACTTTCCTTGCTCACTTCCTTGGTAAGGACGTCAGAAGACCGAAGTGCTGAGATCACCTCATTGCCAATGAAAGGAAAATGTTTCTTAGCCTTGGCGATGTAGGCCTTTTCTTCTTTTTCTTCCTCTAACTTTTCCCGATGCTCGATCTCTAAAGGAAGGATCAATATTTTGAGGTACGTCTCGTAAATGTCTCGTGCTTCGCTCATCATGACATTCTTACGAGCAGTGGCTTCCTTGCTGATGGCAGTATGTAGTTCATCCAGAGCGTCCTGAACACTTTGGCGCACATCAGCATCTATCTGCTCCTCTGTTTGGATTGCTTGGTTTTGCAAGTTTTCGTTGAATAACCTGACAGCCTGCTTTTTCCGCTCTTCAAAGAGCGCTTTGTCAGCAAAATCATGCTTGGCTGGATCCAACGCATGGATATCTCGGAGTTCTTCACGTTTCACTTCTTTCATCGACTCTACGGCAGTGAAGTAGCCGTAAAGGGCTTGCATGGCTTTAACTCTAAGTATCCGGCGGTTTAGCATGTCAAATAATACGTTTCGAGACGCAATTTAGGGAGGTCAGTTCGCTTTTGAACTGAAAAATGATTCTTTTAAAACGCTATTCTCCAAGTTTTACCTGTCCTACTTTTTCAATTCGCTCCAAAGCCAATTCCAGCGCGGCCTCATGAGATCCTATCTTGTTCGTCTTGGCATGATTTATTACCTCAAGGCATACATCGTAAATTTTCTCCGTGGTTGCCTTCACACGATCTTCATTGTGATTACCGAGGTACTCATGGTACACATTGGTGATGCCTCCCGAATTTATCAAAAAGTCCGGCGCGTAGATGATTCCATGATCGTCCAGCATAGCGCTGTGCTTAGACTCGTCTGCCAACTGATTATTGGCAGCTCCGGCAACAATAGCACATTTCAACTCTGGAATGGAGGTAGAATTTAGCGTGGCTCCCATGGCACAGGGCGCATAAATATCCATTTCCATTTGGAAAATCTTGTTTGGATCTACAACACCTACTTTGGGATGTTTATCAACGACTGCGCGAATTTTGTCCTCGAAAATATCTGAAATGAACACATGAGCATTTTCCTCAACCAAATGATCTACCAGGTATTTTCCTACTTGACCCGCTCCCTGGACTAAAATATTTTTCCCTTCCAGGGCGTCTGAACCATACGCTTTCTGTGCTGCTGCCTTCATACCCATGTACACGCCGTAAGCAGTCATGGGGCTTGGATCACCTGAACCACCCATGTATTTCGGTTTACCAGCCACAAAGGGAGTTTCCATGTTCATGTATTCAATGTCCCGCATGGTAATGTTCATGTCTTCCGCAGCGTAATACTTGCCATTGAGACTATTCACAAACTTTCCAAACCGACGCATGAAGTATTCACTCTTGTCTCTCCTGGCATCACCAATGATGACCGCTTTTCCACCTCCGATGTTCAACCCGGCCAAAGCCGATTTAAACGTCATACCACGGGATAGTCGCAGTGCGTCTTCAATCGCCTCCTCATGTGTGGCATAGTTCCACATACGAGTGCCTCCCATGGAAGGTCCAAGGACGGTGTTGTGGATAGCGATGATGGCTTTCAAGCCTGTTGTCTTATCGGAACAGAAAACGACTTGCTCGTGGTCCATTTGGTTCATCTTTTCAAAGATGCCTTGAGCTTTTACGTTGGGTTGCGTGTCGATCATGTTGAAAACTTTAGTCTAATTTTAAACTTTAAAGAAACGGGGTGGGTTTCTGTTTATGCAAACGTTTGCAAAGATAGAATATTTAACTAAAACACCTGAAAATCAGCTCTTTATAAAAATTCTGTGAAAGACTTAAAATACCTCAATAAATACCTGCTGAAATACAAGTTTCACCTAATATTCGGCTCCTTTTTCATCATTATTGGAAATTTCTTTGCGATTGTACCGGCAGTCATTGTGCGCTATGCCTTTGATATTCTGGAACGGAGTTACGGAATATTTTCCGCCTTTGAAGGGTTTGAACTCCAGGGAGACACGGTGGAGATTATTGGAACGAGCATAATTCTATTGGCCGTACTGATCCTCGCCTCCGCTTTGCTTCGAGGTGTTTTTCTCTTTTTTATGCGACAAACCATCATCGTGATGTCAAGGCGTGTAGAGTATGATCTCAAAAACGAGATTTTCGAACATTATCAGACGTTACCCTTGAGCTTTTACCGAAAGAACAATACAGGCGACTTAATGGCTCGAATCTCTGAGGATGTCAGCAAAGTACGAATGTATATTGGTCCCGCGTTGATGTATGGGATCAACCTGGTGACCTTATTCTTGATGGTGATCCCCTACATGATTTCCATCAATCCTACTTTGACTTTTTATTCATTACTGCCTCTGCCGATCCTATCGGTGAGTATTTATTTCGTTAGTGATATCATCAATAAACGTTCAACGGAGATTCAGGAAAGCCTTTCCGGACTTTCTACCTTTGTGCAAGAAGCGTTTTCGGGCATTAGGGTGATCAAGGCATTCGTCAGAGAAGAGGAGATGGCCGCCACCTTCGAAAAGGAAAGTGTGGAATACCGGGATCGGTCCTTGAAGCTTGCGTTTGTTCAGGCGCTCTTCATGCCGTTGATCATGGGTTTGATTGGGCTGAGTGTGATCCTAACGGTGTATGTGGGGTCCGTGCAGGTTTTCAACGGTGATGTAAGTACTGGCAATATTGCAGAGTTTATCATTTATGTAAATATGCTGACCTGGCCGGTTACTGCCTTGGGGTGGATCACTTCCATTATTCAGCGTGCGGCAGCTTCCCAAAAAAGGGTGAATGAATTTTTGGAGACCAAGACCGATATCATTTCTCGCAAAAATCTGGAACGCGAAA
>CAZQJU010000136.1:0-9298 GCA_964593185.1 uncultured Roseivirgaceae bacterium | reverse complement strand
AAGACTTAATTATGGCTACAAAAATCGGTATAAATGGATTCGGAAGAATCGGTCGACTTGTCTTCAGAGTAGCAGTAGACAGACCTGACCTTGAAGTAGTAGGTATCAACGACCTCTTGGATGTAGACTACATCGCATACATGCTACAGTACGATTCCACCCACGGAAAATTCAAAGGATCTGTGGAGGTGAAGGATGGCAACCTGGTTGTAAACGGAAAGACCATACGCGTGACGTCAGAAAGAAATCCAGCAGACCTGAAATGGGACACAGTGGGTGCTGAATATGTGGTGGAGTCAACCGGACTCTTCCTGACCAAGGAAAAAGCACAAGGTCACATCGATGCCGGTGCAAAAAAAGTGGTAATGTCAGCACCGTCCAAAGACGACACCCCTATGTTCGTCATGGGTGTGAATGAGGATAAGTACACACCGGATATGCAATTCGTATCCAATGCGTCTTGTACCACCAACTGCCTGGCACCTATAGCCAAAGTATTGAATGACAATTTTGGAATCAAGGATGGCTTGATGACGACTGTACACGCTGCTACAGCCACACAGAAAACAGTAGACGGTCCCTCCATGAAAGATTGGAGAGGCGGCAGAGGAGCGTACCAAAACATTATCCCTTCTTCTACAGGTGCCGCAAAGGCAGTAGGTAAAGTAATTCCGGAACTAAACGGTAAATTGACCGGTATGGCGTTCAGAGTACCTACACCTGACGTATCCGTCGTAGACTTAACGGTTAACCTTGAAAAGCCTGCATCTTACGATGAAATCAAAGCAGCGATGAAAGCAGCTTCTGAAGGAGACATGAAAGGCGTTCTTGGATATACAGAAGACGCAGTCGTGTCCAATGACTTTGTAGGAGATGAGCGAACTTCCATCTTTGATGCTGGAGCCGGTATCGCATTGACTGACACCTTTGTGAAAGTGGTTAGCTGGTACGATAATGAGTGGGGCTACTCAACCAAAGTGGTAGAACTCATCCAGTTCATGGCGAGCAAATAAGCTTTAACCAATTAATATTGACAAAAGGGGCCTGTGCCCCTTTTTTTTGTTTTCCATCAATCCTTATTCGGGGAACTCATTTACTCGAACAAAAGAACCAGAAACGGTCTCATCATTGGTAAGCTGTAATACAATTTCATTGACACGAAACTCAATCTTCCAAAAGCTGCGCGCAATCCCTTCCGCATATGGGATTAATTCAATCTCAGGCTTATGCCCGTGTACATTGTATACTCCGTACTTTCTCCCCTCCTTGGTGCCGATTACGAATTTTCCGTCCCACCGAATAAAAAGATAAGACGCGTCAACAAACATCGATTCCGCACCAGTCGATTCCTGCAACTGCCATAAACCCAGTAGCTGATCTCCGTAAGTCATCGGTAGGATGCTTACCTTCTCTAGCGATACGACCACCAAATCACCTTCCTCCTCTCTTGTCCATTGCATCTTGGAATCACTAAGCAGTTCGATTTGAAAAGGCCCAAATGGATCTGCGATACCATTTTTTGTGAAAATCGTCAGTTCCATTAAACTGTCGTCGAAGATCCATGTACCAATACTGTGTTGCTTCCAGCCATTCCCTGATTGTTGGGTTCCATCCGAATGAAAGCGTGTCCATTTTGCATTCGGTGTCATTTCCTGTGAACCTACTTTCACGTTAGCCACTAACCAGAGCCCCTCAATGGAGGGTCGCTGACACAATCCAACAGTACTGGTTACCATAAACCATAAAAGGATCCAATTTTTCATATTACTTCTCGGTCAAGATTTTTAAAATTTGTTCTCCTGTTCTTAGTTCGTCCACCATTCTTCCGGTATTCCCTAAAATGGAGACAATCCATTCTCCCTCTTCATAGACCACCAACAGAGCGCGATAACCATCCGTGGCACCACCATGGATGATGTAGTTACCTGTAACATCCATCTTCCCCATTCGGTAGGTTCCCAATCCGTCAAACACTACCCATCCATACCCATAGGACACCTCTGAATTAATTTCCGGTAAATGATTTGTTAACATTAATTGTTGGCTCGCAGGTGAGATCAACGTAGGATCCTGCATTTCTCGTCCCCACCAGTAAAGATCCGATGTCGTAGAAAAGATTCTTCGTCCCAGCGAATAGTCGATAAATGGACTTTCGAAGAACTCTTCTTCTTTATATTGGTAAGGAGTGGCAACGTTGGTATAAACTTGATAGTTATCTAATGGAGCATATGTTTGCTTCAAACCCAGGGGTTTACAGATCATGGAATCCAGGGCTTCAGAGAAGTGCTTTTGTGTTTTTTCCTCAATTAAGAGCGCCAATAAATGATAGGCAAAGTTGCTGTAGTAGAATTGCGCACCCGGCTTCCCAACCGACCCTAAACTGCTAATGAACTTGATGTACCCATCAGTATCAAAATGCAAACGCTTTCCAGCTTCAAACTGATTCACCTTTAAGCTGTCAGGCATCTGATCGTAGTCTGGAATTCCCGAAGTGTGGGTCAACAATTGGTGAAGTGTGATTTGCTCTTTGTGAGGGCCTACGTAATTCAAATGCTTCGACAGTTTATCCTCCAACGCTAACTTTCCTGCCTCCACCATCTGCATGATCATGTATGCAATGAAGGATTTATTGATCGATCCAATGTCGAAACGAGTACTTTCGGAATTTGGGATTGACCAATTTCTGTCAGCAATTCCAAAAGACTTAGAATACACGATACCTTGTTTTACTCCTATGGTGACGCTTCCATGAAAGTGGTCGCTTACATGCCTGTCCTGTAGCCATTGATCTACCTGAGTAAGCTTTTGGTTTTGAAACGCACACGATGAGAGTGTCAAGGTAGCGAGCAACATGATGTATTTAAGATGCATCAAACAAACCTAGCCCAGAATCAAGGCTACATTTAGGACAATTTCACTCTTTGTGGCGAAAACGGCTTATCTGGGGTGAAAATTGAGTGCCTCTAGCTGATTTTTGTATGATTCTGAAACAGGCACACGGTGCTGAATATCAAATTCAATTTCAATGCTATTTGTATGTTGCATCACATTCAAGTCTGCTCCTGTATTGACCAAGTAGGAACGATGCACTCGCAAAAGACTCGCATACTCGCTTGCTAAATCCGAGAGTTTTCTTCTCAATAGTTTGGACTGGACAGCAGATCCTAATCGGTAATAAATATTTACATAGTTATCCTCCGCTTTTATGTACATGAGTTTGTCTGAAGGAATAATGATTTTGTCTCTACGATTGTCGGAAGTGAGTACGAACGGCTGCTTCATGGTACTTCCTTGATATGCTACAATACCAGCAATGACGTGCGGAATAAGCATTACGGAAGCAAACTCTCCAATCAACAGGACATATGAACTAAGGTGAGTTTCGGTAAAATTCCAGAAGTAATCAAACAAGAAAAATACGACTGTGCCTGCCGAAAAAATCTCCCAACAATTCCAAATAATCTTCTTCGCAACAGAATTCAGCCGCAAATACCTTCGAATGATCAACTCATTCACTGCATAGGCAACGCTTGCAGCTAGGGCAAAATAAATCGCTCGTTCTAAAAGTGAGTGTCCTGAAAATGAAAGCCCTTGATCAATATCAAATGCCTTGTAGATAAAAAGCACAACCCCAAGAAATAAGCCAGAACTGACAATTAGGGTTGTTTGCGATGATGTGACTTTCAAAAACTAAGAAATATTGGTGTAAACCGCCTGCACATCATCGTCATCTTCGATCTTGTCCAGCATCTTTTCAATTTCATCCAATTGATCATCCGAAAATTCTACCGGACTGGTAGGTATCCGCTTTAGCGTGGCTTTCTTAATCTCGATGGATAGATCTTCCAGCAATTTATTGAGATCTCCAAACTGGGTATAATCTGCATACGCATAAATCATCCCTTCATTCTCTTCTATCTCTTCCAGTCCGCCGTCAATCAGCTCCAACTCCAACTCCTCCAGGTCCATTTCCTCCGTCTTTTCAAATTCAAATACTGCCTTTCTGCTGAACATAAATTCAAGCGAACCTGAAGGCACAAAGCCTCCCCCTGCCTTGTTAAAATACGACTTCACATTGGCAACCGTCCTGGTCGTATTGTCCGTTGCTGCTTCCACAAATACCAGCACTCCGTGCGGTCCCTTTCCTTCGTACGTTACTTCGTGGATTTCATCAATGTCTTTTCCTGAGGCACGTTTGATGGCATTCTCAATGTTATCCTTCGGCATGTTTTCTGCCTTAGCATTCTGAATGGCCGTGCGAAGTTTGGCATTCATTTCAGGATCCGCACCGCTTTCCTTTACCGCCACTGTAATGGCTTTTGCAAGCTTCGGAAATACCTTGCTCATCTTATCCCAGCGCTTCTCTTTTGCGGCTCTTCTATATTCAAATGCTCTTCCCATGAACTTTGTCGTTAATGATGCAAATTAAGAGGATGACGCTTTCAAAATCAAGATGGCTTCTTTTTCAACAGCACATTCAAAACAACCCCAAGAATCACCATTCCCATCCCCACGTACGTCAAGAAGTTAAAGGTCTCATCAAAAAGGAAATAGCCAAAGAGTAGGGAAAATACGAGGCCCAAATAATTCAAGATGGATACTTTCGCTATTTCCGCGTTTTGGTATGACTTCGTCATGAAAAACTGAGCAACCTGCGTTGTGATTCCTACCATCAATAAGTTAAACCAGTCTATTCCAACCGGTGGCACCCAATGAAAGAAAGACCAAACAGAAGCTACCGGCAACAAAACCAACGGGAAGTAAAAGATGATGACCAGAGGGTGCTCCGTGGTATTGAGCTTTCGCACAAAATTGTAAGCAAAGCCCATAAACATGGAGGTGGCAATCCCGATTCCTAGATGAAAATAGGAAATACGGATATCAAACCCTTGAACCACTAAAATGCCTGCAAAACTGATCGCAAAGAACAGCCACTGAACCCAACGCACTTTTTCCTTTACCATGAAGATTCCGATCAAGGTGGAAAATACCGGTGCCAGATAAGTCAACGTCGAGGTCGTTGCCAACGGGATTTCCTGTACCAGGTAAAAATTCATGGTAAGCGCGATCGCCCCGGTCACTCCCCTGCCGATCAATAGTTTCTTGTTGTTGCCAAATACATTGACTCGTTGTTTCCGTAGAATAGCATAGCTAATGATCAACGAGATGATGGCCCGAAAGAGGATTACCTCCATCACAGGAATATGCGAAAGCGTTTTGACAAACACCTTCATCAAGGAGAACGTAACCACAGCAAAAAGCATGTACTTTACGCCTGGATTGATCTTAATACCCACTAGAGAATTTTCCCGTCTTTGATCTCCAATTTTCGATCGGCCATTCCCGCCAGCTCCATATTGTGCGTCACAATCACGAACGTTTGGTTGGTTTCGTCTCTCAATTCAAAAAAGAGCTGATGCAGGCTGCTCGCGCTGGCTGAATCTAAGTTTCCACTGGGTTCGTCAGCAAACACAATGGATGGATTGTTTATCAAAGCTCTCGCTACCGAAACGCGTTGCTGCTCACCTCCGGAAAGTTCTGACGGTTTATGGTCCTTTCTTGCGAGTAAGCCCAGGCGATCCAACAAGGACTCAGCTCTTGCTCGGGCATCTTTGTCTCCACGTATGAAGGCCGGCATGCAAACATTCTCCAACGCAGTGAACTCCGGGAAGAGGTTGTGAAATTGAAAAATGAAGCCAATATGATCGTTTCTAAATTGCGAAAGCTGCTGATGCTTCATTTGGGTCAAGTCCATTTTATCCATCACAAGTTGACCTTGGTCTGCAGCATCCAATGTACCCAAAATATGTAGTAGCGTGCTTTTTCCCGCTCCGGAAGCCCCAACAATACTGATAACCTCTCCCTTTTCAACGGTTAGATCAACTCCTTTTAGCACCGCTAATTGGTTGTAAGACTTAAAAACGGATTTGGCTTCAAGCATCGGTGGCAAAGATAGTTTTTTATCCATGGCCGATCGGTTATAAGAAGGATTGAAGTCGAAAGTAGCAAACTGTAAATGCGTAACTTGGTTATACGTTTTTCATCATTTAGCTTCGCAGAAAATTTATACCCAATGAACATCCACGAATACCAAGCCAAAGAAATTCTTAAATCATATGGCGTAACCATTCAAGAAGGCATCGTAGTTGACAATCCTGAAAAGGCGAAAGAAGCTGCAAAAGAATTAAATAGAGAAACAGGAACGGATTGGTACGTAATCAAAGCGCAAATTCATGCTGGCGGTCGTGGAAAGGGTAAGATCCAAGAGACGGACTCCAACGGAGTTGTCCTTGCTAAAAGTCTGGATGAGGTGGAGCCTAAATCCAAAGCGATTCTGGGAGGGACCTTGGTTACCCATCAAACAGGAGCCGAAGGCAAAAAAGTCAACAAAGTCCTTATCGCTCAGGATGTGTACTATCCTGGGGAGTCCGACCCTAAAGAATACTATCTTTCCATCCTTCTGGATCGAGCATCAGGGAAGAACGTCATCATGGCTTCCACCGAGGGAGGCATGGACATTGAGACCGTAGCAGAGGAAACACCGGACAAAATTGTCAAAGAGTGGATCGATCCTGCAGTAGGGTTGCAAGGGTTTCAAGCACGAAAAGTAGCGTTTGCCCTTGGCTTAAAAGGGGATGCGTTTAAGGGGATGGTGAAATTCATCTTCTCGCTTTACAAGGCGTATGAAGCGACTGATGCTTCACAGTTTGAAATCAACCCGGTACTAAAAACCTCTGATAATAAAATATTGGCGGTCGATGCTAAAGTAAACATTGACGACAATGCACTGTATCGACACAAGGACATTGCCGAGCTTCGTGACCTGACTGAAGAGGATCCTCTAGAGGTAGAAGCAGGAAACTCCGGTCTAAACTATGTTAAACTGGATGGGAATGTAGGCTGCATGGTAAACGGAGCAGGCCTTGCGATGGCTACCATGGACATCATCAAACTGTCTGGTGGAGAGCCCGCGAATTTCCTGGATGTAGGTGGTGGTGCCAATGCACAAACCGTGGAGGCAGGTTTTAGAATTATCTTGAAAGATCCAAATGTAAAAGCCATTCTGATCAATATTTTCGGAGGTATTGTTCGATGCGACCGCGTAGCAAATGGTGTGGTAGAGGCCTATAAAAACATTGGAGAAATCAATATCCCAATCATCGTGCGACTTCAAGGAACAAATGCTGAGGAAGGTGCCAAAATCATCGAGGAATCCGGACTTAAAGTAACCTCTGCAATTGTATTAAAAGACGCGGCAGAAAAGGTAAAAGAGGTACTTAGTTGAGCCTAATTTAGGGGTCAATTTTAAAAGCATTGCCATAGTTGTAAACACGTGACTATGGCTTTTTTTAGACTAACCTTCTTAGCACTCCTCGTTTTTACATCTTGTGACTACAGCGAACCCAAGCCTCCAGGCAGGGAAGTGTTGTTGGCTGGAACGGACGTTCGTAAAGGATGGCAGATCTCCACGATAGAGTCCATTGGCATCGGTACGAAAGGATCACCACGGGACTGTGTTGGTGACAACATTATTTTTTACTATACGGATGGACGATACATTGTCAGTGAAGGAAGAGAACTCTGCAATGCTTCAGACGCGCAGTCTTCAGAAGGCCAGTGGATGCTCATAGATGACGAAACCATCAGCGTACAAATCGGAGACAGCACCCAAATCTGGACAATCGAAACACTTTCTGAAAACAGTCAAATCATTTCATCCAGATTTATTGAAGGTTCAAGGATATACACCTTGAGTTCATCGAACTAGACAGTTGATTTCAATTTTTTGATTAGGGGTCTCAAGGCCCTGCCTGTACTTATGTACAAACAATTAGGAAAGTTATGAGCATCGTGAGATTTATATTATCAATATTGACAGTGGTGGTGCTACTAATGATGCTGAGTTAAAGAAATAGAAATTCTACCGCCCTTATCGTTAATAGGCCTCTCTTTTCGAGAGGCCTTTTTTTGTACACCCAGAAGGAGTCGAACCCTCAACCTCTGGAGCCGAAATCCAGCGCTCTATCCAGTTGAGCTATGGGTGCATAATCTCGGGCCTGCAAATATAGATTAACTCTCAAGACAATGTAAGTGATTCTTACTTATAAGTTGAGCAAGTGCTATTGATCTTACCAAGACCTCAATTTGGTGTCAACTATTTTTATATTTACTAAATGGAAGAACAAGAAACTACCTTTGCGGAGTGGATGAGTAGCCTCACTGTCAGTGATGTGGTCACGCAGCTATCGTTAATTGTATTCACCGTCTTCATTATCGTCTTAGTGGTCCGGGCATTTCGCAATAAGCCAAGCATCTAACTCAGCTTACTGCCGCAGCTCTTACAAAATACCGCATCCTGATCATGTTGGGTGAGGCCACAATCGGCACAATGTTTTCTTTTTTCTTTATCTGTTTGCGCTTTTTCCGCGTTTGCTATTTCGGCAGTGACAATTCCCGTAGGAACCGCGATGATGGCATATCCTAGTAGCATTAAAATCGACGCCACGAACTGGCCAGTCACCGACTGGGGAGCAATATCTCCATACCCCACCGTGGTCACCGTCACGATGGCCCAATAAATACTTCTTGGGATGCTGGTAAATCCTCCCTCGGCCCCCTCAATCATATACATCAATGTTCCTGAGATCATTACCAGGGTCGTGACAGCCCCCAAAAACACCAAAATCTTATGCCTGCTGGCAATCAATGCGTTTGAAAGCACTGAAGCCTCCCGAAGATATCTCCCAAGTTTCAGGATTCTGAAGATCCTCAACAACCGAATGGAGCGAATGACCACAAGGTACGTTCCACCCGTCACAATCAGTGCGATGTAGGAGGGAAGTGTTGCTACAAGATCGATGATCCCCAGAAAGCTAAAGGCATATTTACGCGGCTGCGGACTAATGAATAAGCGGAGTAGGTATTCCAGCGTAAACAGTATGGTAAAGGCCCATTCCCCAATGAAAAAAAGATTCGCGTAACCAATTTTAATCTCTCGTACGCTCTCAAACATGACACTCAGTACACTCAATAAAATCGCCCATAAGAGTACGACATCGAAGAGCTTTCCTGCAGGAGTATCCGTACCAAACACAATAACGTAGAGTCTTTTGCGTAGGGACGATAGAAACTTGTAGTTCGGTTCTTGCATGCTAATTCTTGAGGTCTGTAAACGAATACAAAAAAAGATGTGTCGTAAACGTTAAACAAAATGACGTTTAAACGATTTAACTTATTATTAATTTAATTTCGCTATTAACAATTTATTAAACTAGACAACAATGAAAAAATCATTTAT
>CAZQJU010000135.1:0-9378 GCA_964593185.1 uncultured Roseivirgaceae bacterium | reverse complement strand
AACGATTAGAACAAATGAGCTTGTCATGGTAGTGTAGTTTTAGTTTATTATTTGAATAATTATAATAATTATCAATATGTTTACATATTTACTCCAAATAATTTATAAAGTTCTATTTTTAGTCGAAATAATGATATAATTGGACGAAGCAGGTTCGTCGACACACAAAAAAAAGCGTGACCGGAAAGCCACGCCTTTGATTTATCCTCAGAAACAGTGCTTATTGGCGTCTTTTGGTGTAAGATGGGCTTGCCAGTGTAGAGGCAGGGAGCTGATAAAATTCCCGAACTTCATCGTAATTTGAGAAATCGATGACAGATCTACCTGAAAACAGGCCAGGCACCACCACCAGTCGTGCAATCCAATTGTCTGTTAGGTCGGCACCCAATCCGTTCAAGTTCACCGTTCCATCCAAAAAGATACTGGCATCGAACTTGGTAAAATCATAATTATATTCAAGAATCCCATCTTGGAAGTAAAGCGATTGCGGCAAAGCTCGCCAAATCTCTGTTCCATCTTCTGTCACTTCCCACAATAAGTAGGCAAGCATAACGTCCGAATCGAGCATATTGAAGTCATTTGGGAGTTCAAGTAACGCACTGTATTCGGGAGCAGTAAAATCAAATTGATACTCAAACACGTACGCTTCCTCTCCGTTGAGTCCATCGATTCCATCAAATCCATCTCTTCCGGGAGGACCTTGAGGGCCTTGCTCACAGCTGGAAATGACTACACTTACAAAGGCCAATAGAAATAACTTTTTCATAATGCTTCATTTTAGTGGAACATACTAACACAGTAAGGAAAAATGATGCCAAAGTGAATTTACGTACCTTTAAAGCAGATTTTAAGTAGCGGGTTCTATAGATGAAGACCTATCATGTTCTTAATGGAGATGCACTCAGGGAGCAGTTTCCTTCCAACCTTGAAGGAGAAATCATCGTGTTCAGAGAGTGTTTGGTCGATGGCCCGGTTTCAGCTGCTACAGAAGAGGCGTTTTATGAACAACGTGCTGAGTTTTTGGTGTCCTCTTACGGAGCATCGTCTCAAGAGTACTTGACACAATCGCGAGGTGAACTGGAAAAATTGGAAGGAATTGAAGTAGGTGCTGAGGTCAATTTTTGGTTTGAGGATGATCTGTTTTGTCAAGTTAATTTTTGGTTTGCGCTCTACCAGACAAGGCAGAGGCATGTTTCCAGATTTTTGGTTCGACCGTTCCATTTGTCTCCTTTTGGTTTTGCAGCGTATGACCGACAAGGGCTTTTGGAGGTCTATTCAAATCGCACCGTTTTGCCACCTGATGGCCCATTGTTCGACTTGTGGAATTCGTATAGTAAAAGTGATATTAAGTCCCTTAGCAGCGTGGCTTCCCAGCTACAAGTAGATTTTCCTTTTATCGAAGATGCCGTGGAAGCACATTGCCAACGCAGACCCCACAACGGATTTCTTGGAAGACCTTCGGAGCTTTTAATGCAAATCCAAAAAGAGCTAAATACGGACCAGTTTGGGCCAATATTTGGAGAGTTCTCCAAAAGGGCACCTATTTACGGATTTGGAGATGTCCAGGTAAAAAGGCTCTTAGAGGAAATCAATAATTAATAGCTACATCTGGACGTCAAAATCTGCAGGTACGGGCCCAGGAATTTCTTCATTGGCTGTATCAATCATTTCCAAGATGTCGATTTCTATTCCTCTGGAAATGGTGGAAATTGGCACATCGTTGGCAGAGCCTTCAAAAGGATTTTCACCAACCGTTCCAATGCGCTGCATGGTGTTAAAAAGCCATGAAACTGTAGTTGAGACAGGAATCGCCAACCAAACGAAATATTGTCCAATATTGGGAAACTCTGCCGTAAGTGTACTGCCAAGCTTTGCAAATTCGGGTACAATCCCAAAGGGTAGCAGCATGATAAAAAGGTTGACAAACGTGTAACCTAGCGTGGCAAATTGCCTTGGATAAGGGAAGTTCTTGATACGTTCAGATTTGCCCTGATGGGTCATGAGCTCTGAAATTTTTGATTGCAATTCAAGAAATGAAAATTCCCAAATCAACCCTCTTTCCTTTAGTCTTCGTAGATGATTGGTTTGGATGGCCAGTACGGTTGCTGCTTTGTTGGTTTTGGAAAGGACGAGTTCAAACTCTTCGTCGGAAAGGTGATTTTTGAGATCGTCTTCAAGAGTTGACTCTAATTCTGGAATATGCAATGCATCGAGCCATTCTTGATTACGCTTATTTAGTCGGTAAGCTTCCCATGGCTTTACACTCCGCATGGCATGACGTAGTGAGGTAAGCCATGCAACGTGCCGATGTACAATGGTTCTCCTAAGATCATTCAGTTCCGCTTCGGTCGCAGGGTCTTTGGCGTACTCATTGGTAACCATTTCCTTGACCATGATGGTAAACATGCGGGAATCGTTTACGATACCTCCCCAAATCTTTCTGGCTTCCCAAAGTCGGCCATATACGGCATTGCTTTGAAAACCAATGAGAAAGGCCACTGCAGTACCGACGAGTGCCAATGCGGTCCAGGGAATTTGGAGCCATTGAAGTCCTACTACTTGGAAAAGCACGGAAACAATGGCAGCCCAGATGATAAAAAAACGCAACTCTCGACGGGTCCATCGAAGCATTGAGCGGGTACTGTATTTCTTTTTGGTATACATCGGCTTTGATTTTGATTAAAATTATGCAAGACGAAGTAATAATCGGGAATTGGTAATGGTTTGGACCCAAGGGTGGAACCCCGAACACTCACAATGACAAAGATTCACCGAAGGAGTAATAAAATCCTGCTTAATTTCGCTTATCGAAGTCAAGCACGATTGCACCCTAGTCACCTGTAGAATTAAATTCAATTAAACTCGTCATATGAGCTACGTTATTCATGGAATACAACATGTAGGAGTTGCTGTCCCAGAGCACGCACCTGCCTGGAAATGGTACCGCAAATACTTTGGATTGGATGTGCCATTTTTCAACGATGAGGCGAACGCCGATCTCATGACCATCTATACCGGTGACAAAGTGATCTCCAAAAGAGCTGCAATGGTACTCAACTTGAAGGGTGGTGCTGCCATGGAGGTTATTTGTCCCAGTACCTTCAAAGCCCGCCATGCAGATGTAGCGCATCAATTGGGAGACTATGGTATTTACATTGGATGGGTAAAGTCCCCCGATGTGAAGAAGTCCTTTGAATTTATGCAGAAAGGTGACGTTGAGATGGTTTCAGGGCTGACTAAGATGCCAAATGGCTGGGACACTTTCTATTTTAAGGATCCAAACGGGCTGCTTTTTCAGGTCATTCCGATCGATGAGTTTTACACGTCAACTCCGCTGCCAAATGGGGGCTTGGCAGGGTGTTCAATAGGAGTATCCGACATGGAAAAGTCCATTGGATTTTATAAACTGTTAGGCTACGATGAAGTGCTACACGACACGTCAGGTCAGTTTGAAGATTGGACTTCGGTAGCTGGTGGGTCAGGGAATTACAGACGAGTGCTACTAACGCAAAAAAATCAATCTCCCGGTGGATTTGCAGACTTAATAGGTAAAACCTACATTGAACTGGTACAAGATCTTTCGGATCGCCAAGCTGTTAAGATTTTTGAAGGACGCTATTGGGGAGATATTGGATTCGCACATTTAGGTTTCGACGTACGAAACATGCCAGCGATCGGAGAAGCGTTGGAAAAAGAAGGATACGGATTTACGTGTGATACCAAAGATGTTTTGAGTATGGGCGAGAGTACTAAAGTGCACTGTACCTACACGGAGGATCCAGATGGAGCACTGATTGAGCTAATTGAAGTGTACAAGATTCCAATTTTAGAGAAGCTGGGAATCTATCTCAATGTTGAAAAAAGGGCTTTTTCGAAACCCCATCCTCCGCTAATGCTCAAAGCTTTGAAATTTATTCGCGTAAAAGACTAGTCATTTTCTTCATGCGAAGCTTCTTCACCGTGCTGTCGTTGCTCTTAGTGTTGTCAACGTTGATGGCTCAAGAGATTCGATTTGAGAAGTATTCGTTTGGGGAGGAAATGCGCAAATCTTCTTCGATCAGTGGAGGAGACCTGGATGGAGACGGTGATACAGACGTGGTGATTGCTAACGGACGGCATTGGCCTGATCAGAATCAGGTTTTTCTCAACAATGGAAAGTCCATCTTTTCTAAAAATTTTCAAATTGACAGTGCTTCCACTTCCTATGCTGCTGAATTGGGTGACTTTGATATGGACGGCGATCTTGACATTGCCGTTGGTAATGACTCCAAACCGAACCACTTGTTCGAAAATGATGGGCAAGCCGGTTTTACCTTCAGAGGCAACTTTGGGAACAATGAGTCCAATACCCGAAACATTACGCTAAGCGACATAAATCGGGACGGTTATTTGGATATTCTGGTGGTCAATCGTTTCTATACCAATGAAATTTGTCTCAATGACGGACAGGGGCAATTCTCAAAAGTCTTACCGTTCGGAATAGATGGAGAGGCGACGTTGGACGTTGAGGTGTTTGATATTGACATGGATGGGGATAACGACATTCTTGTGGCAAATAGAAATGAGCAACTCAATGCAATCTACCTGAACGATGCCATGTCATTTACGGAGCGTATCGCTATAGGATCAAGAAAAGAAGATAGCCGATCGCTCGCAATCGCCGATCTCAATTCAGATGGTCATGCGGATATAATCAGTGCCAATATCAGCACGAAAAACAGCATTTTATTTGGAAAAGGGCAAATGGAATTTGAACAAGAAGTTCGTTTTGGAGACAAGAGCCGTACGTTTGCTCTGGACGTTGGAGACATTGATGGAGATGGAGATATGGACATTGTAACGGCAAACTCTCGTGGCAAGAACTACCTCTTCCTAAACCGCGGAAATGGAATGGAGTTCGATCAGCAACCCATTAGTGATCAGAAACTTGATACCTACGATATCAAGTTGATTGATCTAAATAATGACGGCTTGTTGGATGTTTTGACCTCCAATTCAGATGGGCTTAACTACTACTTCCTACAGGTCATATCAACTAAATCGGAAAGGTAGCCTTCATTGGTTAGGGTAAAACCTCATTTCATCGTTTTGAAGAGAGGATTTCTGTAGCAATTGATAACTTGGTTTTTTGAATATTTAGTATGCGTTGTTTCGTTTTTACATTATTAAGTTTCTTCGTTTGTTTCGCCAACGCCCAATTGGCAAGCTATGATTTTAATTCTGATGCGGAAGATCAGTTGGGAGGTTACAATGCAACCATTATTTCAGGTATTCCTGATTTATTCAACGAATGGGTGGACCAGGGACTTTTGTGCTGGAAATTAGAAACGGTCTAAACGAAAGTGTACTCCTGAAATTCGTTGGGAATTAGACCGGCCAAATAGGTTTCTCAATAACCCATCTGGGTCTTCTAACTCAAGTTCTTTTTGAAAAATTCGATGGTCCTTGTCCAGGCCAATTCAGCCGCTTCTTTGTCATATCGTGGAGTAGTATCATTGTGAAAGCCGTGATTGGCATTTTCGTAGGTATACGCCTCATACGTCTTGTTATTGGCTTTCAATGCTTCTTCATAGGCCGGCCAGCCAGCATTGACTCTTTTGTCTAGTTCGCCAAAATGTAACAATAGGGGAGCTTCAATGGCAGGTACCATTTCAGCACTCGGTTGTCCTCCATAAAAAGGAACTGCCGCCTTTAGGTCAGACACTTTGACTGCCATCATATTGGATATCCATCCACCAAAACAAAACCCGACAACTCCAACATTCCCAGTACATCTGTCATGATTTTTTATGTACTCAAAGGCCGCAATGAAATCTTCCAGCATTTCATTGCGGTCACGTTGTCGTTGCATGGTTCTACCGTCATCGTCATTGCCGGGATATCCGCCCAACGGGGTAAGGGCATCCGGAGAAATGGAGATGAACCCCGCCTTGGCAGCCCTCCTTCCTACGTCTGCAATATGCGGATTCAATCCTCTATTCTCATGAACAACCACAATTCCTGGAAGCTTTCCACTGACATTCTTGGGTCGGGAAAGTTGTGCTTTAATGGTTCCACCACCCTTTGGTGACGGATACTCGATGGTCTCTGTTTTCAGTTCAGGGTCATCCTGCAGCGTTTGCTGCTTGGAGTAATCCGGCATGATAAAGCTCATTAATGAGGTGATGGTGAGACCTCCTACGGCGTATATCGATAACTTTTCAACAAAGGTTCTTCGATCCATGCGGTTATGTGCATAGTCATCATAAAGTCTAAATACTTCTGGATGGACCTGTTCTTTGGTGAGCTTCTTCATAGGTACGGAATTGGATTCATTAAATGTATGAATTTATCCATTAGGAACCCAATAGATTTTGCTACTCGTCTCTTAACGAATTGACGGGATTTGCAGTGGACACCTGATACGTTTTCCCCAAGATTGAAATAAATGCGACCAGAACAATGACCAACGCTGGTAACAGGAAGATCCAAATGGATAAGGTGATTCGGTACGAGAAATTTTCCAGCCATTTGCTTACTCCAAAGTAGGTTAAAGGTAAGGCGACCAGAATCGACACCCCCACCAGTTTCATAAATTGACTTGATACCAGGAAGATCAGTTGGTTTACGCTTGCCCCCAAAACTTTACGAACCCCAATTTCCTTAGACCTTTTGGAAATGGTGAAAGAAGCTAATCCAAACAGCCCTAAACAGGCAATTAGGATAGCCAATACCGATAGCAGGTTGAACACCTTCTGGAACTGGACGTCTTGTTGGTACTGCTTGTTGAATTCCTGATCTAAAAAGAAAAAATCAAACGGGCTATCCGGAAAATAGCGGGTAAATAAGCTTTCTAATTCTGCTAATTGCGCTGTAGGTGAGTCGTCCGTAGCTTTAACACTAATCAGTGATCCGTCAATTTCGTCATAGATAAAAATCATGGGGATCAAGGGATCCTTTGGACTGAACTGGTGAAAATCTTTGATGACTCCAGCGATTGTTTGGTGCTCTCCCCAGAACGCAAGCTTGGTGCCAACAGCGTCTTGTACATCCGTAATGTTCCAAATTCGCAACGCTTCTTCATTCACAATTACTTTGCCTTCATTGTTGCCGTCAATAAAATTCTCTCCCGCCAACATTTCAAAACCCATAACATTGGAGAATTCGTGGTCAACAAAATAGAGGTACATGTTATTGTTATGTTCTTCGGGTGCATCAACAGGCTGGATACCGGTAGTGGTACTCATCTGGTGTGCAGGCATTCCCGGTGCTGCGTCTGAAACGGCCATATTTTCGAACAGCGGGTTCGTGATGACCTGATCTCTAAAGGCCTTGTAGCCCTCAACAGTCCAATTATCGGGAGCGCTCCATACGATCACATTCTCTCCATCAAGCCCGAGATCTTTATCTCGCATGAATCGTAGCTGCGAGCTGGACGCAAGTGTCTGTATCAACAGAAAAACGGTGATGCCGAACTGTAGGACGACCAAGGCTTGTCGAAGTCGATTTCCAGATAGCGAGTGCGTAAATTTCCCTTTCAGCACGGCTGCTGGTTTAAACGACGAAAGAATGAAGGCGGGAATACTTCCACTCAATAAGACAGAACCGAAAAGTATCGATATAAACAGTGACCAAAAAGACAGGTCATCTAAGAAAAACCAGGAGGGAGAAAGTTGGGCTAGATTCCTGAAGTAATCAAAGCTTACTGCTATGAGGGCGATTGCCATTGCCCCTGCAAAGAAGAACATTAGAATGCTTTCGGTGTAAAATTGGGCAATAAGTTGGGGCCTTGAAGAGCCGTGAACTTTACGAATACCGACCTCATTTGCACGATCCAATGACTTGGAAGTGGACAGATTGATGTAATTGAATAGCGCAATGAGGATGATTAGGATGGCCACGCCGAGCAGGAAGTAGACCGTGCTCGCATCACCGTTTGTCTCAGCCTCAAACGACTTGTGTGAGTAGAGGTGAATGTCTTGCATTGGCTGTGCTAACACCTTTTCGGAACTGAGAAAGTCCTCCTCTTCCAGTCTGGTGTTTAATGCATCTAGCTTGTCTAAAAAACTGGCATACTGAGTTCTGTCATTTAGCTGTAAGTATGTAAAGGTGTTGTTTCCATTCCAATTGTCATCTTTCTCTCCGTAAAAGCTCTTTAGTGTCTCATAAGAAAGTAGCATGTTAAATTTTAGGTGTGTATTGGGTGGCGGATCACTGATAAGCCCGACTACCTTGAAAACTGAGCTGTCTGCCGTTACCTGGATGGTTTTGCCGAGCACATCTTCAGAGCCGAAGAACTTTAGGGCTTGAGATTGTGTGAGCACCATTTCATAAGGGGCCTTGAAAGCTGTTTCCTGATTTCCTTTCAGGAATGGATAGTTGAACATGCTGAAAAATGAGGGATCGGCTCCGTACATTACAGACTCTCGGAAGTAGTTGTCGCCAATCTTCAATGTGAGTTGGTCAATATGATAGGTCCGTGTGAAATCGTTGACCTCTGCAAACTCCTCTTTGATCAGCGGACCTAAAGGGGGGTAAGTTTCACAGTCTTGCTCAAATACTACGTCCCCATCGAGGTAGTCCATGGTGACACGTACCAGGTTTTCAGCATTGGGGTTGTAGTCTTCATAACTGAGTTCGAACCTGACGTACTGAATGATGAGTAATGCTATGGCAAGTGCACCTGCAAGACCTAAAATATTGATGGAAGTGTAAGTCTTGTTCTTTGCGAAAATGCGAAATGCAATTTTTAAGTTAGTCTTTGACATGGTATACGTATTGAGTTTTTGAGATAATCGAGGACTGCCTAACAATATTGGCCGAAGCAACTTCAGACAGTCCAAGGTGTATTTCTTTTTAGCCTTTGTTGGAGACATGGTCTCCAGATTGTCTTGAAACACTTCATAGATGTCGCCTTCCAGCTCTTCAAGGAAGTCCGATTTGACCACTTTTTGAATGACTTTCAAGGGCCATCTTGGAGGTTCCAAATGCGTGTGATCCTTCAATGTTACCCGAAGTTGAGTGTGGTGGACGGGGCTGATTGCCAAAGATCGTAACGCAGGTTTTTGAGTTCGGACAAGACCCTGACCGCATGCTGCGTGGCCGAGTAAATACGCTTACGCTTCCCGCCACGCCGCTGGGTAGCTTCTCCGAAGGCAGAGGTTAGAAATCCTTTTTCCTCTAGCCTTTTCAGGGAGGATTGGATGGAACCAACACTCAGCACCTCTTCAAGGCGTTTCTCCAGTTCTTTCTTTATTTCTACTCCGTAGGCATTTTCCTGAAGTACGATAACGGTCAGAAGCACCAACTCTTCAAATTCACCAAGTTTTGTTTTCTTCATGTTTATATTATTCGTAATTGCAGTAAAAATAGTTTCATTTTATTCGTAATTGCAGTTAT
>CAZQJU010000134.1:0-9392 GCA_964593185.1 uncultured Roseivirgaceae bacterium | reverse complement strand
AAATAAAAAAAGAGAAACTATTTCCAATCAAGCGTGTTCCAAGACTATTAATGACCATTAGTCATTAGTGTAAAAATGAGAAAAAGAGAAACACCCGAACTAAGAAAGAATCAGATCATCGCGGCAGCCGATCTTGTGTTGTTGGAGGTGGGTATAGATCGGTTTACCGTTGATCAGGTCATTGAAAAAGCGGGAATAGCGAAGGGAACCGTGTACAACTACTATAAAAATAAAGACGAAATGCTAGCTGATTTGGGGGCTAAAGCTTTAAGGCTGCTCCACGAAACGTTCACTGGCGCAGCGAATAAAAAGACCTCGTACATAGACAAAATCAAGTCGATCTGTCATTCACACTACGACTACACCAAGAGATACCCCGCCTACAGTGACCTCATCAGCTATATGGAAAGGCCGGAGTTTGATATTCATATTCAAGGTTATCTCAATATCAGTTATGACCTAACAGATTATGTAGTCAACATAGTCAAAGAAGGACAGGAAGCTGGAGAAATCAGGAAAAACATTGATCCTCATATTCTCACATACATTGCCTGGGCTACCAATGTAGGGGTTGTTCAGTTTGTTGAATCAAAGAAAAATATGCTTAAAAATCACCATGAAATCAGTACGCAGGAAATGGTGAATGTCTTCGCTGATATGATAACGGAAGGCATAAAAGGTTAGAAAAAAATTTGAGCCATAAATGACTAATAGTCAATAATGAAAAAATACGCCCGACATATCTTCACACTCGCGATCTACTGGCTCGGTATCAACCTTTACTGGTGCCTTTGGTATTTAGGAAGTGAGGGCGAAGCCAAACAGTGGAGCGTGGGAGAAATCACATTTCAAAAAGTATGTCTGGCACTTAATATCACTGTCTTTACGAGTTACTACTTGCTGATCTTGTCAAGAAAGTTATCTAAAAGATGGATCCTCCTTTCTCCGGTTTCAAACCGAATGGACTTTCTTTTGGACTGCCTTCTAACCGTAGTTGGATTCACCGGTTCGTACTTTTTGGTGCTGAACCTATTCAATGCATGGCAAACAGCAGAGGTACTTACTTATGTTTACTCTACCCGCTTTTTGTCATTGATGCTCTACCATTTTGTGTTGGCACTGATTGTCATTTCAGCACTCAATCTACATAAGCGATTTTACTCTCCGTCCAGAATATTGGCATACCTCGGCAAAAAACCAAATCACCCGCGACAAGTCAGGATGGGATTCCTATTTATAGACCTGAATAACTCAACGGGCATTGCGGAAAAACTTAAAAATGGCTCATACAGCACTTTCTTAAGGATGTGTTTCCACACACTCGACGAAGTTCTGGAGAAAAATCGAGGACTGGAAATCTATCAGTATGTCGGTGATGAGGTCATCATCTTTTGGGACTTGAACCAGATAAAGTTAGCCAGACAGGCTGTCAATCTATTTGAGCAATTCAAACGCAGATTAAATGAGCAACGGGAGGACTTCCTTTCAAAGTATAACGAGATACCCATCTTTAAAGCAGCGATACATGGGGGTCTTGTGACGCAGGCCGAATTAGGAAAGCGCCACCTGCACAATGCTTTTCACGGAGATGTTTTAAATGCCGCTTCCAGGATGTTGGATCTATGCCATACCCATGAAACTGACTTATTGATCAGTGAGAAGCTATACAACCATCTAGTAGATGGGTCAGCCCTACCGGATTTTGAAGAGGTCAAGGATGTCTTGCTGGATGGGAAAATGCAACGCATCACCCTATTCAAGCCTGCAGTAGCTGAAGAGATCCCATTGTGGACTCAAAAACAGATAGAAGGATTTATTTAACCAATTAATGACTAACAGTCAATAGTACTCAGAAAACAGAAACAAGCAAAATGAGAATCATGAATCAAAAATCGAAGGCGATACTTCTGGTCATATTAGGAGTAGTAGTGAGTTTTGGATTAATCTCCTATCAATTCAAGGAGAACCCAGAAAGAGCACCGAAAGCAACTCCTGAGCGGAAGCAAGAATCCGTGGAACCGCAGGTCCGCAGTTCCTTTGAGGTGAAGCGCAGCGACCTTGACCTTATTGAAGCAAAGAACAGCGATAAAGCTATTGAATGGCCAATTAGTGGGCGGGTAGTCCCTAAAAATACGACCCAGGTCTATGCGGAAGTTCAAGGTAAAGTGCTCAATTCCGGGTTCAGGTTGAAAGAAGGTCTCTCATTTCGGAAGGGAGATGAATTGGTGACCTTGGACTCTAGAGAGTTTGAGTTTCAGTTGGAATCACAAAGAAGTGCATTTCTCAATATCCTGACTGGGATGATGCCGGATCTGAAAGCAGACTATCCGGAAAATTATAGCAATTGGCTCCAATATGTGGAGAACTACGAGGCAGGTGAAAATCTCAAGCCCCTACCAAAAACGACCGCCGACGGCGAAAAGTATTACGTGACTTCAAACCAGGTCTTTAGCACGTTTTATACGATCAAGGCGCAAGAAGAGCGATTATCAAAATTTAGAATTATCGCCCCGTACAATGGACGAGTCACCGATGCCATGGCCGATGAAGGCACATGGGTCTCTCCCGGGCAGCAACTCGCTACCATTATCAACAGCCAGAGTTTCGAGCTTGAAGCGGCAGCTAGCCTCGAAGTGGCAACCGAACTTAAGGTGGGCGATCAAGTACTTTTTACGAATAATGAGATTGAAGGTGCCTGGATGGGAACGGTACTTAGAATCAATGATATCGTGGATGCCAAAACTCAGAATATTCCAATCTTTTTTGCCATAACAGGTGCTAACCTGAAGGCAGGAATGTACCTGGAAGGATCATTTGAAGGCGAAGTTTACCGCGACGTCGTTACCATTCCTTCATCGGTCTTAACGAGAGACACCAAAGTTCTTTTGTTGGAAGATAATGTGATCAAAGGCAAGGAAGTAGAATTAGTGGAATTCATGCAAGACAGCATCCTTGTGAGGGGCTTGAGCAACAAAGACGTGGTAATCGCCAATCGCTTCAATGTACCTGTCGAAGGACTAAAACTAGCACTTTAATACCATGAAAAAGATAATCAGTTTTCTGGCACAAAAGCCCAGAACCGTGGACATTTTCGTTGGCCTGATCATCGTGGTAGGTCTCATGACCTTATCACAGATTCGTTCGAATTTCCTGCCACCGGAACCCGAAAACTTCATCTCGATCAGTGTGGTGTATCGGGGTGCTTCACCCCAGGAAGTGGAAGAAGAAGTAGTAAACAAGATTGAAGACAATCTGGAAGGTCTCAAAGGAATAGACCGCGTGACATCTGTTTCGAAAGAGAGCTTTGCTAATGTCAGGGTTGAGATGCTGGAAGATGCAGATCCCAACGAAGTATTGCAGGATATCAACAACGCGGTCGATCGCATCACCACTTTCCCAAGAGGAATGGATACACCGGTAATCGTGAAGGAAGAGATTTTGAACTATACCATGACTTTGGGACTGATGGGTGACGTGAGCCTTGCTACGTTAAAAGATCATGCGAAATACATAAAGGATGACTTACTGGCCCACCCCAACTTATCGCAGATCTTTTTAAGCGGATTTCCGGAAGAAGAGATCGAAGTGCGGTTAAGAGAGAAAGACCTCAGGGCTTACGAGTTGACCTTTGACGAAGTAAGCAGCGCCATTCAATCTGCAAATCTCAAAGCATCCGGCGGCGAGCTGGAGACAGGCAAGCAGAAAATCCTGATAAGACTGGATAATCGGGCCTACTACGCCAAAGGACTACTCAACACAGTGATCAAAGCAGCTCCTGATGGCAAGGTGATCCGGCTGAAGGACGTCGCAGAAGTTGAGAATATCTTCTCTGATAAGCCGGAACGAACCTATGTTAACGGCAAGCCAGCAGTGATCTTAAAGGTCTTCAGCAGAAGTGAAGAAGATCTTTTACAAAACGCACAGTTAGTCTCCGATTACGCGGAACGATTCAATGCCAATAATGAATCCATTGAAGCCGTGGTAATTGAAGATAAGACCGCTTCTTTGGATGAAGTTATCAATCGATTACAAGCCAATGCCTGGCAAGGAATGTTCCTGGTGCTGATCGTTTTGGGATTGTTCTTACATCCAAGAATTGCCTTCTGGGTAGCCTTTAAAATCCCAGTGGCCTTATTAGGCATGTTCATCATTTCCAATTTCTACGATCTCACGCTGAATCAGGTGTCTTTGTTTGCCACAATCGTGGTATTGGGAATCCTGGTCGACGATGGTGTCGTTGTTTCTGAGAACATTTATCAACATTTCAAAAGAGGGAAAAACGCACTTCAAGCCGCGATTGATGGAACACTCGAGGTGGTGCCTTCCATTATCTCCTCATTGGTCACTACCGCTTTAGCCTTCTCCTTATTCTTCTTTCTTGACGGGCAATTGGGTGACTACTTCACAGAAATATCGTTCGTAGTATGCGCAACGCTCTTTGTTGCCTTTTTAGAGAGTCTTTTCTTTTTGCCGGTTCACATCGCAAGATCTAAGGCTTTGCGAAGTAATGATAAACCCTGGAAACTGACTGAGAAGACCAATAAGTCACTTTCAATCTTCAGAGACAAGGTTTACACAAAAGTCATTGACTTCGCTATCAAGAGGCCCCTTATTCCAGTTCTGGGTGTCATCGCCATCATGTTCGGTACCATCGGCGCAAGTTCCGCGGGAATAATCAAAGGCACTTTCTTCCCGGTTATTGATCAGGACGTGATTAGTGCCCAGTTGGAACTCCCACTAGGAACAGATGAATCGGTGGTGAATGAAAAACTGGCCTTTATGGAAGAAGCGATATGGAAAGTCAACGCCTACTATTCAGATCAGCGAGAAGATGGCAAACAAATTATCAATTATGTTGAGCGCGTATTGGGACCAGCGAGCAATGAAGGCAAAGTAAATATTTACATGATGGAGGGTGATGCCAGAAACATCAAATCCTTTGACATCGCTGATAGGATTCGTACGGAAGTAGGGCCAATTCCGGAAGCCATCAACCTCGCCTATGGTAGTATTCCGATTTTTGGAAAGCCAGTGTCCATTGCCTTGGTAGGCAGAAACCTGGACGAATTGAGGGAGGCAAAAAATAAACTAAGGGCCTACCTATCAAGTCGCGAAGACTTAAAAGATGTAACCGATACCGACAAATTAGGCATGCCGGAATTGGAGATGGAACTGACCAATAAAGCAAAGTTCCTGGGCCTTACGGAGGCGCAGGTATTTGATCAGGTGAGAAAAGGCTTCTTTGGTCTGGAAGTTCAAAGCTTGCAACGCGGAGACGAGGAGGTGAAGATTTGGATCCGATACGACAAGGCTGACAGAAGATCCATTAACAACTTAAAGGAAGTACGACTTCAAACACCAAATGGCGCCTCCTACCCTATTGAAGAGCTGGCCACTTTTACGCAGAAAACAAACGTTACCGAAATCAATCACCAGAACGGTATTCGCGAAATCCGTGTAGAAGCTGACATTGCTAATTTACTGGTATCCGTTCCTGCCGTACTGGCAGAAGCAGAAGCAACCGTTTTGAAAGATATTACGGGAGATTATC
This sequence comes from uncultured Roseivirgaceae bacterium, assembly GCA_964593185.1. Taxonomy (GTDB): domain Bacteria; phylum Bacteroidota; class Bacteroidia; order Cytophagales; family Cyclobacteriaceae; genus Ekhidna. The sequence continues at coordinate 3,841 of CAZQJU010000134.1, read as the reverse complement.
CCAACTTGTGGTATACTTTGGAAGGGGAAGCAAGGCTTTCTTCCAAAACACAAAACTCCAGCCAGGGTCCCAGCACGATCATCTTTATCTTAATGATTACGGTGCTGTTGCTGAATTACCGATCCTGGAGCAAGGCAGGGGCCATCCTGGCCATGCTACCTTTTGCCTACGTTGGCGTCGCTTGGGGTTCTTTCGTACACGGGCTTCCGGTTAACATTTTCTCTATCCTCGGCATGATTGCTTTGTGGGGAATCCTCATCAACAATGGCCTGGTTTTGATATCAACTTACAATGAAAATGTGAAGTCCGGAAAAAGCGTAAAAGACAGCTTACGATCCGCTGCGCTCTCCCGTTTTCGACCGATCGTACTTACCACAATCACTACGGTGTTTGGCTTGCTACCATTACTCTTGAATAATTCTGTTAGCTCACAGTTCATCAAACCCACCGCCATCGCAATTGCTTACGGATTGATCTTCGGGACCGTATTAACCTTGGCCTTTCTTCCGTCTGTGTTACTCATCCTGAACAAAGTCAAAGTGTTCTACAGCCGTACCATTCGCCAGCGTCAAACTCAGCCAGAAGATGTTGATGTCGTGTTGAAAGAGATCAGAAACGAAATGGCGATCTAATTAAAACTGAAAAACAGAAATGAAACGAAAAAACCTATTTCTTTCCATCCTGCTATTGGCTTTTGGCTTAACGCTAAAAGCCCAGGAAAATGGCGTACTGAGCATGGAAGAGGCCATTTCATTGGCACTTAAAAATAACCAAAGCTTAAAGATTCAGCAGCGGCGCGTAGATATTGCAACTAATGATATGTTCCCTGGAAATGCGGGTTTGGTGCCGACGGTAAGCTTCCTAGGAAATGCGAGCTACCAGAGCAATGATACCGATGCTGTAATTCGTACCTTCCAGGAGAATCCCGAAACAATCGATGTGACTGACGGAGCAGCAGCAACAACAACTTATTCTGCTGTGATTCAAGCGGATTATGTCCTCTTGGGCGGTTTCAGCGGACGCTACCAGTACAAGTTGTTGCAAGATCAAAAGGACCTCGCATACTATCAGCAACAGGCATTGATCAACCGGACGATTGTAACGGTTTCCGGAATATTTCTTGAGATTGCTAAGCTGCAAAGGCAAGAAGAGCTACTGACAAAAAATGTCAGTATAGGAGAAGAGCGGGTGAGTAAAGTTGAGGACCAGTTTGAGTTTGGTAATGTCAACGGTTTGGACGTACTCAGGGCTAAGACAGACCTAAATCAGGACAAGTCCAGCCTTGATCAAGTGCTGGTCGCGAAGAATAACCTGAAGCGCGATTTGAATTTTCTGATTGGTTTGGAAGCGGAGACTAAATACAAAGTGAAGGCAGAGTACCAGCCACCAGCAAATAGGAATATGGATGAATTAAAAAATGAGGTGATATCTCAAAATCCGGATATTCAGTTGAGTAAGAAGGGGGTAGATGCGGCACAAAATCGGTACAAGGTAAGCACTACTACCCGGTTGCCGCAGGTCAATGCCTTTGTCAATTATGGTTATTTCAATCAAGAGAATGACTTCCAGCAATTGGCTGAGATAGAAACGCTTGGTTATACGGTCGGGATTGGCTTGAGATACAACTTATTCAACGGTGGAAGAACGAAACGCGGCATTCAAAGTGCAAAACTGAATCGTGAAATAAGCCAATTCACGAAAGAGGAAACAAAAAGTAGGGTGGTGGCTGACGCGGTGAAAGAACAAAATAATCTTATTCTTCTACAGGATCAGCTCAAGAGAGAAGAAGAAAACATTGGGACATTTAGGGAAAGCTACACACGCACGGAAGAGCGATTTTACAATGGCAAGGTGACCTCCCTGGATCTGAGAGACGCTCAGACAGCACTATTGAATGCCGAAATTATCATCAGTGACCTGAAGGCAGAAATCATGAAGACCTCTCTTCGCTTAGAAGCATTGAAAGGAAACCTGATGAGATAACAAGTTTATGTGGGAGTGCTCAACATGTAAAAGGAAATTCAAAGCCAGGAACCAATATCACATCTGTACAGACAAGGAGATAGGTGAGTTATTCATGGAGAAATCAGATGAGATGGTCCTGGCCTTTGATCGAATTATGACTTCAGTCATGGTATGGAAACCAAACCACATCGGTGCTTCTTTGCACTCCGTCGTTTTTACCAACAAAAAGGCTTGGCTCATTGTCAAGCCGATGAAGCATGAACTCGATGTGAAGTTTTACCACCGTGAACACATCCACTCGGATCTCGTCAGGAGGTATACCAAGTACCCAAACAAAGTGGCACATCACCTAAGGGTCTCAGAGGAAGATCAAATCACTGCCAAGTTCCTAGAGCTATTGAGGATGGGTTATACCTACGCCATGGATTGAGATCGGAATTGTGGAAGTAGCCGAGCGTAAAGAATTCTTCTCAAAGTGGGAGTACCGGGATCAAATATTGATTCATACTTTGAAGAAGGTGGATATCTCCTATTCAGACTTGCAAGGCGCCATGCTTGCCTTTGCTCATAAATGCCTGAAACTAAAGCCTGATTTGGTCTTAGAAGATACCCGGTCATTCCAAACTGAAGTACCTGATGATTATGGTGATTGGGCGCTCAACACGGTCTCATTCATCTATAAACAAGTAGGGATTAAAAAAATAGCTGCGGTCACAAATGATGATGTGTACCATTTCTTTAAAGAGGCAGACCTTGCATACGATGGCATTTCCAAGCGAGTTTTTAACAATAGAAAAGCAGCCTTGGCATGGCTAAAAAACGATAACACATGATAGAAAAAGAGACCTTACAATTTCTATCCGACCTGAAGGAAAACAATTCCAAGGAATGGATGGACGCGAACAAGAATGCTTACGAAGCAGCAAAAAAAAATTTCATCGCATTCACGAGAGAGGTAATCGATGGGATCGGTGCTGCAGACGAAGCCATTGGCTGCTCTGAATTAGATCCAAAGAAGACCATCCGCCGGATTAATCGCGATATTCGATACTCCAATGACAAAACACCCTACAATAGTCACTTCTTTACCTACATTAATAGAGGAGGAAGACGCACGGCACCATCTTGTGGATGGCCAATGAACAACAAGTCAACGGCTTTGATGAGCTACTACTTTTAAAGGGATTAGGTCCGAGAACCCTGCAATCGCTCACCCTGGTTAGTGAAGTTATTCATGATACGCCTTCAAGGTTCAAAGACCCGGCAAAGTTTTCATTTGCTCACGGCGGAAAAGGAGCCCGTCCATTCCCTGTTCCCAACCATGTTTATGATGAGACCATACAGGTACTGAAGAAAGCAGTAGAACAGGCAAAAATCGGACGCACCGATAAAGCCAAATCGATTCAATCATTAACACGAATTGCCCAACGTGCTGAAAAGGACTTTATCCCCGGGAACAATTTGAATGATCTAATCAAAAAGGAAAATGAAATGTCTAAGCAGTACGGCGGAAAAAGTATTCACCACGATAAGAAAAGCAGGAAAGCGGGAGGGCAATTGGACATGTTTTGACGCATGTCGGTCCCCAGATCCCGCCACTTTTTAGAGCTCCTCGAGAATCTTGGAAATTATTTCCTCCTGACTCAGTTTTGCTGAATTAGAAGCTAGAAATACGAATTGATCTCTTTCTATGAGGTAAGCGAAATCAGCGAAGAAAACATCATTCCCTCCATTGTGTGTTGCAATAGGGCCTAACCTCGTATCGCCAAGACTCCAACCCAGGCCCATAAAAGTATCGTCTTCTCCTTCCTGAATGTACCTCTTGAATATCGTTGTTTTTTGCGTATCGCTAAACAGGTCATTCCCAGATAAAGCA
>CAZQJU010000133.1:0-9510 GCA_964593185.1 uncultured Roseivirgaceae bacterium | reverse complement strand
GAAGCTGATCGCTATGCGGGTGTACTCGACTTGGTCAAAGAGAAGTCCAATTGGGGTACCTCTAAACCCGGTGTACACCGTGGAGTAGCTGCGTACTTCTGCCATTGGTCTTACGTGGCCTTGGTAATGGACGTAGTAATGGAGCAAAACAAACCTGTAGTGGAAAAGGTGTGGTGTGCCGTGGACTGCGGTATTGTGGTAAATCCGGAAGGAGCCGACAATATCATTCAAGGAGGAGTTATTGACGGAATTGGACACGCGATGTATAGCCAACTGACGTTTGAAAACGGTGAGCCACAACAACAAAACTTTGACAGGTATCAGCTGATCAGGCACTCCCAGGCACCGAAAGATATTGAGGTATTCTTCGTGAAGAATGAAATTGCGCCGACAGGTCTCGGAGAACCGGGATTACCACCGGCGGTCGGAGCTCTGGCCAATGCGCTCTACAAAGCAACACGTACCCGCTACTATCATAATCCTTTCACGGTCAAAGACCAGGGAATACAAATAGAAGTCGGTTAAAAAAAGTTTTTAGCACGTTAACATTCATAATTAAGAGCCTCGAGAAATCGGGGCTTTTCTGTTTTCTCACCCATGAAAGTGATAAGAACTATGACAAGGTCGAGCAAAATAATCTTTGTTGGACGCTATATTGGAGTATAGCTAGATGTTATTCGCTGAGCGAGGAATTCTATTCCACAATCTCAAACTCAACACGCCGATTGAGTCTACGTGTTTCTTCTGTCTCATTGCTAGCTATGGGAAATTTCCCACCGTAGCCTATACCTGAAATTCGTTTCTGCTTGATGCCCTTGTCTCGTAAGTAACGTGTCACTGCATCTACTCGCTCTTGCGATAATGTTAGATTACTCTTCGGATTTCCTTTCCCATCCGTATGCCCTTTGAGTTTAATATTCAAGTTGGGGTTGTCTTTCATCACTTCAATGAGCAGATCCAACTGGTCATAGGAACTTGTCACCATCCGAGGACTAGCACGTTCAAACAATACATTTTCCAGCGTTATACTGGACCCAATCGTTAATGGTTCTAGATAAATGATATTCTCGCCATTCGGTATACTTTCTCCTATCTTGATCTTTGTAAAAAAGTAGCCCTCAGACTTAAAAATTAGTGTCTTTCCTACAAGTAGATCTGCCTTAAAAATTCCCTCTGGATCTTCTAGCTGTGTTAAATCATCCACGACCACCAGTTCTGATGGAATGCTTCGCTCCGTCGTTCCGTCCACTACCTTAAAGTAGGCGCCTTCGTCTAAATCTACAATCTCAACAAATGAATCGTCTTCCTGTATATTCTGCTGAATCGGTACCTGCATAATGTCTCCATACACGTTGGTCAGGTCGGCTCTGACAAAATAGGCATAAGGATCTGTATCGATTAGGCAAAAGGAGGTCTCGGACGCATACGTATTGAGTTCAGTAACATTAACCGGCTGACTCCAATTTTGCCAAGTATCATCCAAGCGCTCAGTCATGTAGATATCGAATCCTCCTTTCCCTCCTTTACGGTCCGAGGCAAAAAAGAGGGTTTTATTGTCTACTGCGAGGTAAGGCGTGATTTCCTGGCGCTTGCTATTTACCCTGCTTCCCAGATTAGTCAAATGGGTCCATCCATCTCCTTTGTCCTCAATTACGTAGAGATCGTCCATGCCGTGTGTAAATGAACCATGCGTGCTAAGGATCATGAAGCGTTCATTCTTGGATATGGCTCCACTTTGTAGCCCTGAGTGATTGTCAAAATTTGGTACAATGTCTTCGAACAGCCGGTAGTTCTTGCTCATGTAATTAATCGTGGATCGATAACCCCCACGTCCATCCGAAACGACTTTACTGTAATAGAAACCACCTTTATAATCAAAACCGATGGGCGTTACGAGACTGCCATCATCCGCATAGTCCGGCATGATTTCCAAGGCCCAATTGTACCCATGAAATCGCTCCATTTCCCCAATGGTTTCGGCCAATTCACGTTGGTAGGCATACTTTTCCGTAAAGGCCATTCGGTACTCATGGTGACTAATTGTAAGGTAATTGGATTTGAAACGATGGCTCAATTCGAGCAGTAACTCAGGCTCACCAGTAAAAGTGATTTTATCGATGGACTGACCGAAGCCATTCATCAAAAAAAGAAAAAAAACGCAAAGAAGGATGTTACGCATATGTGCTTACTGGTAATGCTGCACTAAAAGTAATGATCAATTCCAGGCAAAAAAAATGCCGGAACAGGTCCGGCAAAATTTTGAGGAGTGGCTATTTTACTCCGCACGTAAGGTCTCCGTTGGATTCTTACTTGCATTGATCCATACCTGAGAAAGGATGGTTAAGGCTGCAATGACCACAACAATCGCAAGCGTCGGCAAGACAATGGACGAGTCTAATGGTGCATGAAAGGCCATTTCATAAACCCAAAGTCCATTTACCCACATACCGAATGGAACTGCTACCAGAGAGGTAATTAGGATCATGACAATAAATCCCTTTCCCATAGAAAGTGTCAATGATTGAAAAGATGCTCCAAGCACTTTTCTGATGCCAATCTCTTTTACCCGGGTTTTCAGTTCAAAGCTCACCATTCCCAGAAAGCCCAGTGCCGTAATCGATAGTGCAACGGCGGCTACGTAGATCAGAATGTTTCCCAGGTCAAAGAAGAACTGATAGAATTCGTCAAGCTGCTCGTTAAGAAAGGCCCCATCAAAATCTCTAGCTGGATCAAACTCGACCCAAGCAGCTTCCATTTGGTTCTTCATTCCGATAAAATCTGCTTTACCAACTTTGAGGTAGGCATATTCATAGCGATCCGGTCGAATCCGCAACGCCAGCGGCCGAATGCTACTCATTAATGGCTCCCAATGATAGTCTTTCACAATCCCAAGAATTGATACTGCAATGGTATCGATGTAAGCAATTTCACCGACAGCTGCATTTGGTGATTCAAACCCCAGCGCTTCAACGGCCCGCTCATTTAGCAAGATGAATTTTTCATTTTGATCTGAGGTTGCTGTTGGGAAGTCTTCACCTGCCACTAGCTCTAATCCCATCACGTGAACATAGTTTGCATCCACATCAAAGTTGTATACCGAAACCGGCTCCTGATCTTCCTGCCAGTGCATCTCATCTCCATGGGATCTACCTACTGCGGGATGATGTGAGGTGAAGGTGATCCCATTTACTGATGCCAGGCTACCAAAATGCTGTGCAATAAGGTCAGGTTCATGATCATGGGTGTGAATGAAGAATACTTCCGTTTCATTAAATCCATACTCCGCGTTCACCAAAAAATGTGCTTGCTTGTGAATAATCAGAATGGAAACCAGCATCAAAATGGACAAGGTGAATTGCACACTTATCAAGGTCCGTTTCCCAAACAAATAGCTTAACATCGACCGCTTCCTTCCTTTATGACCTCCCATTGATCCTTTTAGCGAGTTGACCACTTTAAGCCGTGACAAGAAAACAGCCGGCCCCAAGCCGGTAAGCACTCCAAGCATCAACGAAAAAGCCAGAAAGTACCCATAGGCACTAAGTGAGTCCTCCAGGGAGATCCCAACAAGGCTAAAGATCCATATCTCGTTAAAAGCCCCGATCAGGTATTTGTAAATCACAACCGCTAATACAAGTGAAATCACGGCAGTAAGAACGGATTCAACCAAAAACTGGGATACAATCTGGACTTTACTGGCACCATTGACCTTCCTGATCCCAATCTCTTTTGTCCTGTTTAGCGCTTTTGCGATGGATAGGTTTGTATAATTAATTGAAGCTGTAATGAGCACGATGAATCCCAGCAAGGCAAAAAAGGCTAGAATAAACCACGGCAATGCGAAGGAGATTTCATTCGACATGGCCCTTCCAGGAACGATCTCATTCAGCGCTTGCAGACGAAAAATGTATCCCGGATGATCATCTTCTAATTCTAGATTGGCATCAGCTAATTCATTGATAATACGCTCGGTCTCTTCACGATGACTCGAAGAGCTAAGCACCAGGTAGTTGTAGTTTGACCAAATGTGTTCCCATTGTTGGTAGCTATCTGTAGCAATGCCCTTATCTACCAGTACTGGGTAGGTAGATAAAGACGCCAAAGCGTCAAACTTTATATGGCTGTTATGCTCGGTTGGAGCAGCAATACCGGTAATCTTGTAGCTGCCATGGTCCTCAAAATCTACGGTCTGACCCATTGCCGATTGACCAGGGAAAAGCTTTCCCGCCAGTTCAGCACTTAATACAAGACTATAAGGTTCCGCCAACGCCAGGAGAGGATCCCCTTCCGCCAGCTTAAATCCAAAAACGTGAAAAAAATCTTCGTCAGCAAAAAGCGAACGTACCGAAACATCATTCACATCCATGATTTTATGTGGCGAACGGATCTCTCCACGAAAGGAGCTATTCAGATTCGTCCCTATGGTCACAAAGGAGTAGTCCTCGACCAACTGATCTTTGAAAGGAAGGGACGACGTGGCGTACGCTTCGTCGAACAGACCCTCAGCACCTTTATAATAGGTGGTTATACGATAGGTTGTCTCTCCGAACGGATGAAAGCGATCATACTGAAAGTGATCATATACCAAGAGGATGAGCACCAGGCAAATGGACATACTTAGTGAAAGTCCAAAAATGTTTAGCCCGGTCATGGTCTTATGTTTCCATAAGTTACGAAGTGAAACAATGATGTAGTTTTTGAGCATACCTGAAGTGTTGTAGTGTTACTTGACAGTCTTACTCCTAAGGATGTTGCACTTCTGAAATAGTTGTATCCACAAGCAGGGGAATTGAGGCAGAAGAAAGACCTGTTCATCTTGAAATCCGGATATAAAATAATGATGCAGACCAGGAGCAACCTGAATTCTTATGGCAACATGTGCCCAAACTTTCGTTCGAATGATGGGTGTGTAATCAGTTTCCTTAAACGCTAGAGTTCATCTTTCTAACTGCACGCTCAATTCCGGCAGGAGTCAATGGATACATCGGCACAAGCTCTTTTAACACCTGGATGGTGTAGGTTCCCGGCCAATAGCGGAGTGGCTCAGGGTTTAACCAAACAGTTTTTGCAAACTTTTTAGTGATGGATTGTATTGTCCGGATACTTTGGTCGCTGAGCTCGTAGGGTGCCATAGCCGCATCGCCAATGAAGAAGACTCGGTAGGTCTTACTATGCATCAGGAGCTTATCGATGGAAATATAGGTGCTTCTTCTTTCATCCACCCACACGCGATCGTAAATGGTATTATGGAAGTAGTACACCTCCAAATCATGAACAAAACGCGTCTTCATTTTTCTAAAAAGCTGCTGTACCGTCCGTATATAAGGAGCCATGGAATAGCCTCCATTATCAATCAGTACGATAATCTTCAGATCTTCATGTAACTCATTGGTCAACTCCGGAATAAATAGCCCACCTCTTTTTAATCCTGTTCTGATCGTTTTAGGAACATCCAACCGTTCTACTGCGCTCTCTTCAATCACACCTTTAATGGAAGCAAGCGCTGCATCAATGTTGTTATCACTAAGTAACGCGTCTCGGTCAATTGGGAAATAATTTTTATCTCCCATTACTTTTCGCGCCATTCTTCCACCGCCCTGTCCTCCAACCCGAATTCCATTTTTTGCCGCTCCTCCATGTCCATATGGTGAAATACCGCCTGTACCTATCCAATGACTCCCGCCTCCATGGTTGGCATTTTGTTGCTTTCGAACTTGCTCCATCCGCTCAAGAAGCTCTTCAAGCGAAAGATCCGAGTAGTCCGCCATCTTATCCAGAACGCGTTCTTGTGGGTTGTCATTGGACTGCATCTGTCCATCATCTTCCTGATCGGGATTGTCTTTGTCCCAAATTTCTTTCCCATTGATGACCTCCTTGATGTCGTAGGTTGTCAAATGCACCTGGTCAAGGAAGAGATTGACCAAATCTTCTTCGGAATACTGGACATCCTTGTCCGCTTCATCAAGGAAATTGGTCTTCCATTTTTGAAACGTTTCGGACCTTAGAATGGCATCTTCCAGGGTCTGCCCGGGTGCAACAGGAATTTGGAGAAAATATTCATAATAGGCCTTCGTAAAAGGCCCTTCGTCCTCTGCAGACTTAATAATTACACCCTTCAGGACATTGTGAAGGTCACCCAAAGTTTTAATCAACCCATGTTCCATTGCTTTACGCAGTACCAAAAGGGTTCGGACATCGGCTTGTAAGCCATGTTTTCGGAAAGCGTATGGAAGTGACCCCAGCATTGTTAATTCAAGTAGGTACCTAAAGATCCATTAGCACCAAGCATTCGATTGACACGCTCCATATCTGTTTGCGTTTTGATCAACGCCCCAATCCCTTGTAGTCCTTCAATTTTTTCGATGGCCTCCCTCGGCGCACTATTTTCCATATATTTCAGCCAATTCAGGATTTCACGCGTGGTGGGGGATCGTTCCAATCCCAAGGTTCGAAGATTATAGAACACATCAAGGGCGGAACGGACTACTTTTTCATTGACTCCTGGATGGTGCTTTTCAATGATCTTCTCCATGACCTCCTTATCAGGAAAATGAATGTAATGGTAGATGCATCTACCTTTGAATGCAGTGGGCAATTCTTGCTCTCGATTGGACGTAATCACAATAGCTGGCATGTCTTTTTCGGAAGATTCGATGACCTCTCCGGACTCCGGCATGATGAACTTTCGATGACTCAGGGCGTACAACAAATCATTCGGAAATTCCCTTGGTGCTTTATCGATCTCGTCAATCAGCAGTACGGAGTTCGCATTGCTGTAGGCTTTGGCCGCCGGGCCCTTCACCACGTAATCCGGCAAGGACTCTGGGTTTCTGCCACCGGTAGACAATTTTGCTTCCAGTCCTTTCTCCTCTCGCTGCGCATTCAACACTTCTATTTGTGAATCCCTCAAATACTTGACATGATCAAACCGTGCCACAAATTGCTCTACGTTGCTCTTTGAGCCAACTGGATACACTTCAAGGGGCAGCTTGCGGTCCTGCGCGTAGTGAATGGGCAACTCTGTCTTACCTGTCCCTGGTTCTCCTTCGATCAGCAATGGCATTCCCAGGGTACGAGCCATGTGAAAAGCCTGCGCTAATTCGGGATCACATAAGTACTTTTCTGATCCATTCCAGTAACTAGTTTCCGCCATATATCTTTAACCAATAGCTTCGAAGATAGTTGATCATTAAAATATTCTTCATTCAATTTTGAAGTATCGCTAGTTTTGGCGCCAATGCACAATACCGCTCTCAGGATCTTTTTTGTTGTACCACCAGAAGTGCATCTATTGGACATTGCAGGTCCAGCGCATGTTTTCTACGAGGCAAAAGAATATGGCGCTTCTATTACCTCTTACTACCTAAGTATGAGAATTGATGAAACCGAAGCCATGTCAAGTGCAGGACTATCATTGGGCAGTATCCAGGACTTTCGAGACTTTTCTCTTGACGAGAACGATCTACTTTTTGTCCCAGGCCTCGAGTCTTCCGTTTTCAACAATGAAGTCTTCCAACAAAAGAGTCAACCATTTTATGCCTGGTTAGGTGATCAGCACAAACAAGGGGCCATCATCTGTTCCGTTTGTACAGGTGCATACGTACTGGCAGAAGCGGGACTTCTTAATGGCAGGTCGTGTACTACACATTGGAAATACGTCCAGGATTTTGGTACACGATATCCCAACGTTCTTCTCCGTCAAGACCGCCTCTTTGTCAAGGATGGCACCCTCTATTCAAGCGCTGGAGTTTCGTCTGGAATTGATCTCTCGCTCTATTTGCTAGAGCAGCTCTACGATCCTGTGTTTGCCACCCAAATTGCAAAAGAAATTGTGGTGTATTTGCGTAGGACCGAGTCGGACCCTCAGTTAAGCGTATTCCTTCAATACAGAAATCACATTGAAAACAGAGTGCATCTCACCCAGGACTTTCTCGCACAGCACCTCTCAGAGGAAGTGAAAATCGAAAGGTTGGCCGATGAAGTACATATGAGCCCTCGAAATCTTACCCGACTATTCAAGAAAACAACGGGAATCACGATCGGTCAATACCATGATCAACTTAGAGTAGAACGTGCCATTCAACTTTTATCGGAAGGCAACAAAGTAGAAAACGTGAGCAAGATGTGCGGCCTTAATAGTGCGAATCAGCTTCGAGCGATTTTGAAAAAGTATGCCGCTATACTCCCTTCAGAGTTGTCCTGATGCTGCGTAGCGTTGTCCTTCTCTTCGAAGAGGAGACCAAATAGTTTTGTCATAAACACATTACTATTATGAATAGACTATTGATGATTTTGATTCTTGGGATCTCCTACGCACCGTCTGCGCAGGAAATACCTAACAATTTTTATGTCTGCCCACCATGCGGCAGCCATTGTGACGACGAAAAGTATTCCAAGCCAGGTGCCTGCCCGCATTGTAACATGGTGCTTATCAGGGAGGACCAAACGAAGACCATCGCGTTCTACCTGCAGAACGGAGTAGAAGTGCTGGATTTTGCAGGCCCCATGGAAGTATTTGCTTATGCCGGCTATGAGGTATTTACTGTTTCTAAAACGAAAGACCCCATTGTTTCTCAAGGTATACTAACAATTGTACCGGACTATTCCATTGAAGATGCTCCTGCAGCAGATGTCTTGGCCTTTTTTGGAGGGAACGCACAAACAGCGTTTAATGATCAGCGTGTGATCAAATGGATCAAAAATCAAAAAGAAATCCAGTTTCACTTTTCTGTTTGCACAGGCGCTTTTTTGCTAGCTGAAGCAGAAATCTTGGAGGGTAAAGTAGCCACGACCTTTCATGATGCCTTAGATGGACTAGAAGAAAATTATTCAAACATCGATGTACGAAGAGATGCTCGGTTTGTTGACAATGGAAAAGTAATTACTACAGCTGGAATATCTGCGGGAATCGATGGTGCCTTGCATCTGGTCGCTAAACTACAAGGACTCAACGCCGCCAAAAGAACCGCCTACTACATGGAATACGATAACTGGGTTCCTGGGGATGGTGTCATTCTCTCGAATGACAATCCATATCAACAAGAACTTCCGATGTTGGAAGCCTATGTTGGCAGCTATCAATTTGAGGAGAAAGGGGAAATTGAGGTCATTATAGCGAAAAGTGATTTACATGCCAGACTAGGGGAAACGCGCTATCCGCTCTATCATGAGTCGGCTGACATTTTCTCAGACGTCACAAGCAGTCCAATCTATTTCGAACGTGATGAATTTAGCAATGTGATCGGCTATCGCTTGGAGCCTGGCGGAAAGCTTTATAAAAAGCTTGACTGAGCTTTATAACTATGAGATACAAAAAAAGCCCGACAGGTATCTGTCGGGCTTGCTTATTTTTTAATTCGAGTGGTTACCCTCCGAAATCATCAAATCGAATGTTCTCATCCGGAATTCCGAAGTCTTCTCCCATTTTCTGTACTGCTTGGTTCATCAATGGAGGACCGCAGAAGTATAGTTCAATTTCTTCTGGCTCAGGATGCTTGCTTAGGTATTGAT
>CAZQJU010000132.1:0-9684 GCA_964593185.1 uncultured Roseivirgaceae bacterium | reverse complement strand
AGAAATGATGAGTCTTTAATCTTTCACACGATCAAGGAATTCTTTCTCCACTTTCCAGTCTTTTGATAAGGTAAGAATAGCAGTGGTTTCCATCTCTGTGACATAACCCTTTTTGAAGTTCTCTTCCCAGGACTCCATCAAATACTTGATTCGATCTTCCGTACGCATCTGAGAGAAAACCTTCGAGAGAAATTCGCGTGAACGCTCGAAAGCCGAAAGATAATCTTCAGCAATAAAAGCATTGGCCCAACGCATTTCATTTTCTGCATCGAGCTTCTTTGCAGCTGCCTCTAGCATTGACCTTTCTTCCAAATCCAACCCATGGTAGTGGAATATTAATGACTTAAGCAGCAAAATGGCTTTTTTGGTGAAAGAGTCCATAGACTCAAATGTAGAATTTATTCATCAAAAAATAATTGCAAGGCGATATCATCCGCTACCAGAAAGCCTTTGGGTGTGAGATTTAGTCTTTCCTCGTCAAGATTAACCATACCTTGCTGTTCGAATACTTCCAGTTTCTTGGCATAGTGGAGACGCAAATCGATGTCAAATTTTTTCTTCATTCCATGAAAATCGATCCCCTCCGCCCTCCTTAAGCCCGTTAGTATTTGTTCATTCAGTCGTTGTATCTTGGATAGGTCCTCGACTTCAAAATAGGAGTAGTTGTTCGAAACAGCCTTAATGTATTTGGCATTGTTTGCCACGTTCAATCGACGAGAAATTCCATCAAAGGAATGTGCTCCCGGACCAATGCCTAGGTAGTGCTGACCATCCCAGTAGCCACTATTGTGCCTGGAATGGAATCCGGATTTAGCAAAATTGGAAACTTCGTAATGGTTAAAACCAGCTTCCTGCAAAGTCCTTATTGCGTCTAGGTATTGCTTGGCCGCGGTTTCCTCGGGAAGCTCCACAAGCTCACCTTTCTGTTTTCGTTTGCCGAATACCGTTCGATCCTCTATGGTGAGTCCATAAAGGGAAATATGCTCAGGATTAAGGGAGATAGCAGTAGCAAGATCAGCTATCCAGTGAGTTTTGGGCGTGCCTGGCAATGCATAAATCAAATCAATGGAAATGTTATCAAATCCAGCGTTGCGCGCATTTTCTAGGGACTTTTGCGCCTGTGAAGCGTCATGAGCTCTATTCATCCAACCTAGTTTTTCATTGTCAAACGTCTGAAATCCGATGCTCAGGCGATTTATTCCTAGTGCCGCCAGTGCCTCGCAATATTCCTGTTCAAGATCTTCCGGATTCGCTTCAAAAGAGATTTCAGGGGTGTCAACAATGTCAAAATTGTTGGACACCGAATCCAAAATCTGCTCTATTTGATCTTTGCTCAGCAAAGAAGGGGTGCCGCCTCCAAAATAGACCGTGTTGACTGTTGTACTCAAGTACGTAGATCGGGTAGTGATTTCTTTGCAGATGGCATCTACCATCGCAGTTTTGTTTTTCAAGTTTGTGCTAAAGTGAAAATCGCAATAGTGACAGGCTTTTCTGCAAAATGGAATATGTATGTAAATGCCAGACATCAGTGGAAGAGAATAAGAAGTTAAATTAATTGATCAAGCAAAGACGTGCATACATGTTTGTGTCTGTCTAATCGTTCTTTTTCCTAGACTAACTTGCAGAGCTCCATGCAAAGAACACTCTTTCTGTTGTTTTGTCTTCTGCCATTTTGCGGCCTTTGTCAAATCACTGTACATTTTTTCGTGGATAGTAAACTGGAGAACACCTTGCAGTTCGATGACACACTTGCGGTAAAAAATTTCGTTGAGAACAGAAAACTGCAGTGGCTAGATGAAGGGCATTTCTTTGCTGGTATTGATTCTACACTGCAAAGAGAAGCGGGCACATATGTCTACCTGCATCGAGGTAAAAGACTTAGGGCAGCCATCTCCGGCGTAAAAAGTGGCGACATCGGAAAAAGCATTTCAAAGAAGTTGTCGGAATACAATAACAGCGGATTTCCCTTTGCTACCATCCTAATTGATTCCATTGACTTGGACGATGGGGTGCTTACCGGAGAACTGAGCATTCGTCCAGGACCAGAAATCCGCTACGACTCTGCTTTCTTTTTTGAGTCAGTGAAAACCAGTCACCACTACATCTACCACCTTTTGGATGTAGTACCTGGGGCAGTCTTTAAAGAATCTACGTATCAGCAGATTGAAGAGCGGGTAAAAAGAGCGCCATTTCTTTTGTTGAAGCGACCGACGGATATCGGATTTTCGCAAAATTTAGCTACCATTTTTCTTGATCTGGAGGAACAAACGACCAACAGTTTTCAAGGGGTTTTGGGGCTACAGCAAAATCAAGAGGGAGGCACGTCCATTGTTGGCAGTTTAGACTTCTCTGCTCAAAATCTATTTGGTGCGGGTCATCAGTTCGCGTTTTCATGGGAGAGCTTTGCAGAGTCATCGCAAAGTTTGGACCTGTATTATCGCCATGCGTACTTGTTGGATAGCAAGATCTCTCCCTCTGTGAGGTTTAACCTTTTGCGGCAAGACACGACATTTTTGACCCGGGAAACAAGCATAGGGATCAATACGTACGTCGGTTCAAATATTTCGCTATCGATTGAATTCGAAGGATCAAACGGATCATTGATTTCTTCCAACGTGGAAAATGTATCACTGCGCAATCTGGCCGATTATCGCCGTAACTTCTATCAGTTGGCACTTTCGAAAGGGCATGCTGCTTCATTGAACAAATTAAGCCAAGGCATCGTATGGGCCACATCGGTAGGAGTCGGGACCAAGGAGGTCGAAAAGAACACTGCCTTGCCTTCCAGCTTTTACGACTCGATTGCGTTGAAGACGAATTTCCTCCGAATGGAAGGAAAACTAGCCTACCAAATCAGATTTGGGAAAAGGAAAACAATTTTCCAACATATTGAGATGGGAATACTTGAAAACCAGCAACTTCTGTTAAACGAGCTCTACCGCGTTGGGGGGTTCACTTCCCTGAGAGGATTTAATGAAAAGAATTTTTTCGCCAGTCACTATGTGCTAAGTAGAACAGAGTTTCGGGCATTTTTTGAGAACAGCAGCTTTATTTATGCATTTTATGATCAGCTCCTTTTTAGAAGGAATGACCTGAGCGAGTATCCACTAGGAATTGGTTTGGGATTTGCACTTGAAACTTCAACGGGTCAATTTAGCTTTGCGCTTGCGTCCGGGAACTCAAGGACGCAAAACCTTTCGTTCGCAGAACTAAGGGCTCATTTTGGATTTATCACAAAATTCTAATTGCAGAAGCTAATCGTATTCTTTTTGTTTTTTGGTTATGTGCCGCTCTACGGGCAGCAGGATACGGTAGTTCTGGAGGATCTAACCAAAGCGTTAGTGTCGTTAACCGAAAGCGGTTTGGCGAAACCCGTTTTAGATGCTAAAGAAACGAACAGCGGAGGTTTGTTTATTGGTGCTAACTCAGGTGACGTTATTAGAATTTGCAATGAAGATAAAATATCAGTTTGGGTGGAAGGTCGACTGGTGTCAGTGATCGATCAAGGCTGCGAGATACACTCAGTTGAAGCGTTGACGAAGATTGCCAATAAAGATACTTTTTACCTACACTTCTATTCAGAAGCGACTTTTGAAAAGCTTCGATTGGACCGAATTGCCGTTATTTCGGAAACGGAAAAACTGGGAACATTTGGTCTCAAACGGTCCGTCAGAAATCCCTATAGAGAGTTCCTGATAGTTGGACTCATTTTTTTACTATCTGCGTTTGGATTCATTTCCATGAGATTTCCGAACAGAATCAAATACCTGTACAGCCGAGGGTTTAGTCTAAAAGAAAGTTCGTACGAGTTGGTAGAAGTAGAGTTTTTTAAACCAGCAGGGTGGTCTTTTGGAATCTTTCTATCCCTGATGATGGGCTTTTTTTGGGTCAGTTTCACCCAGCCTACCTATCAGATTGGGTCTGAAGGGTTCGACTTAGGAACCCTGTCCTTAGAGTGGGTGAAAACTTCAGGTTTAGTGCTTTTGCTCCTTGTGGGCAAATGGATCCTTGCCACGATAGTTTCAGGCTTATTTTCAACGTCTAAGATCTACGAATACCAACTTTTCGATTTTATCAATGCCTCGCTAAGTTTAGGGTTCATGCTTTTTGTCGTTTTCTATGTGGACTTCATTTTTGAGCTAAGGCTTTTGAGGGGAGAAACCAATGAAATTTACATTTTCATTGTGTTGCAACTCATAATTTCGATGCTATTTCTAGCATTGAAATTTGTTAACAATTACCCCCATAAAAAACTTCTCATTATTACCTACCTTTGCGCTACTGAAATTTTCCCTGCCATAATCTTGATTGGCTGGTTCTATAAATAATTATAAAAGCAAGCAATACATATGAGTGCTAGTGAGGAATTACTTGTTAGAGATAAAGAGCGAATGAAGGCTGTGAAGAGCATTTTAGTTTCCCAGCCAGAGCCATCAGATCAGAACTCTCCTTACCATTCTTTAGCAAAAAAGTACAACCTTAAGATTGATTTTAGAAAATTCATAGATATCGATCCGGTTGACATAAAAGAGTTTAGAAAACAAAAAGTCAACATTCTGGATCATACGGCTGTCATTTTCACCAGCCGTAATGCAATTGATCATTTTTTTCGGTTAGCGCAGGAAAGCAAGATTGAAATCCCAACGGATATGAAGTACTTCTGCATATCTGAAACGACAGCTAATTACCTTCAGAAATATATTGTGATTCGTAAGCGCAAGATCTTTACCGGTGAGCGAACTGCAGCTGATCTATTGGCGGTAATCAAAAAGCACAAAGATGAAAAATTCATCTTTCCTTGTTCCAACATAAGGACAGACCATATCCCTGATTTTCTGACCGAGAACGAGTATGATTGGTCTGAAGCAACCATCTATAGAACAGTGGCTGCAGACCTTTCAGATCTTGACAATGTTACCTATGACGTTATCGCGTTCTTTAGTCCGTCTGGAATTGAGTCCTTATTTACCAATTTTCCGGATTTTAAGCAGAACAATACCAGGATAGCCGCGTTTGGTCCAACTACCTCTAAAGCTGTCAAAGAGGCCGGATTGGTTTTGGACGTTCAGGCGCCATTGCCAAATGCTCCATCCATGACGGGTGCATTGGAAGTATACATAAAGGAGGCTAATAACATAGCCTGAGTATAAGGGTAAATCAATTGTAAGCGTTATACTTACAATATGAAAGTCGGCTTCCTTAAGTACGTGTTTTTTGTGGTATGCCTGACCGTGTTGGAGGCACGAGGACAAAACGACTTTTTTTTCAACCACTACATGTTTAATCCTTCTTACTTCAATCCAGCTTGGGTTGGTTCAGAAGAAAACGCGTTTGTTGCTGCGCACCATCGGACACAGTGGGCTGGATACGATGCAACCTTTGATCCCGGAGGTGTGCCATCCACGCAGCTTGTATCCTTGTCTGTACCATTTCAAAGTGCCTACTTGTCAGGTTTTGGCGTAGCAGTTACAAACGATTTGTTGGGTCCACTCATTACAAATCAGGTTAGAATTTCTGTTGCAGTGAAGAGAGAGACCAGTATCGGGCTTATTCGATTAGGCTTGATGCCTTCGGTCAATCTTATATCAGGGAATACTGACCGATACAGATTTAGAGATGATGGAGACGACGTGGTAAATGAGCTATTAAATAACGGCTTAAATGAAGTTTTACCGAATTTGCACGCAGGCTTAATGTACAGCAACTACAATAGCCTTGACATCGGAATTTCCGTAGAAAACATCATCGAGCCTAGATACAACCTCGGATCTCCTTTGGACAATGTGCTGGAACGGAACTACAACGTGTTTGCCAGAAAGAGCATGGGGATCACGCGTGACTTAGAATTCATTCCGTCCATCTTAATTCGTACAGATTTGAACTCGTACTCGATGGATGTATCGGGTGTATTAGAATATGAGCGACGACTTTGGGGAGGCTTGGCATTCAGGAGAGCGGAGTCATTGAGTGTCCTGGTTGGCTACTCGTTCCTGGAAAATGGAAAACTGAAAGCCGGTTATTCTTTTGATTACATCATTCGGGATCGGGATGCAAAAGAGCCCACATCTCATGAGATTTTCATTCGGTATAATTTACCAGATCTGGTTTTCGGAGGACGAAAGGCTGTGAAGACTCCGAGATTTGCATTCTAAGGAGTGCTTATGGTTTTTGATCAAATGAATAATTGATTGGAAAACTTGGCCGTTATATCCCCTTGATTATATATTTAGGTCGAATAACGTACAATAATTCTTGCTAAAGTTTGTTTATTTTACATACTTGCATGTTCAATATAGGTGTTATGAATAAAATGCGTGTTTTAACAATTTCTAATTGTGCTGTTCTTTGCTGTGCCATAGTTCTTTCAGGATGTGGCCTGTTCGGAGGGGCACGGGGAGACCAAGGTGAATTGGTTGGAGCCCCAGATAGATTCGGTTGGGAGATGACTCGGCCGTTTGGAATGGTTTCAGTTCCTTCCGGAACGTTCCACATGGGTCAAGCGGATGAGGATGTTGCCGCCACCCAAATTAACTTCAATAAACAAGTTACGATCGGTGCCTTCTTTATGGATGATACGGAGATCACCAATAATGAGTACCGACAGTTTACGCAAAACATACAGGAGAGCTCTGAAATTGATTTGCCTTCAGGCTATTCAATTGCGGACCTAATGCCAGATACGACTGTCTGGACAAGAGACTATACGCACCACATGGGTGATCCATTGGTTGTGTACTACTGGTCCCATCCTGCTTTTGATGACTATCCAGTTGTCGGCGTTGATTGGAATGCTGCAAAGTACTTCTGCGAGTGGAGGACTAGCTACTTAAATAGATGGAGAACGGACAATCAGCTGCCGGTGATGCCAAACTTTAGGCTTCCTTCGGAGGCGGAGTGGGAGTATGCTTCAAGAGGTGGTCGTGATATGGCCAAGTATCCTTGGGGTAACCCGTACATCAGAAATGCAAAAGGTTGCTTACTGGCAAACTTTAAACCAGGCAGAGGAAACTACTTTGACGATGGTTACGCATACACTTCTCCTGTAGGTACGTATTTCGCGAATGAATACGGTTTATACGATATGTCTGGAAATATTGCAGAATGGTGCGAAGACGCGTACAACCCGTCTGCGATGCCCCTTACATGGGATTTGAACCCAACCTATTTTGATCCAAACGTGCCGATGAAAGTTATTAGAGGCGGGTCATGGAAAGATATTGCGTACTATTTGGAAACAGGTACCCGATCTTTTGAGCATCAAGACACTGCAAGAGCATCTATAGGATTTAGATGTGCAATGACGTATCTTGGAAGATCTTCTGGATACGAATTTTAAAAACAAGTTGAAACTAAAGAATAAATTTACTAACCTAAAATACTATCATAATGAGTAAAAAAGGCGGATTTACTGAATTGCTCTACTCTACCATAATGCCCAAAATCTATGGTATCGGTGCTGCGGTTGTTATTGTTGGAGCAATGTTTAAAATCCTTCACTTAGAAGGTGCTGGAATTATGCTGGGTGTTGGATTGACAACAGAGGCAGTTATTTTCTTCTTGAGTGCTTTTGAACCAAAACATTCAGAACCAGATTGGGCTAAAGTATACCCTGAACTTGCAGATGATTACGATGGTCCTTCTGCAAAACCTAGAGCGGCAGTACCTGCTTCAAACCAGGGGTCGGCAGCACAAATGGATAAAATGCTTGCTGACGCCAAAGTGGGTCCTGATCTGATAAAGAGTTTAGGAGATGGTATGAGGAGCATGGCGGATTCGGCCAAGAAAATGTCCAATCTTAGTGATGCTGCAGTTGCCACAAACGATTACGCAAATAATGTGAAATCAGCTTCTAAGTCACTTTCCGAGATGAACAAGTCGTATGCCTCTACCATGCAAGCAATGTCTGGAATGGCTGATGCGACAAAAGATACCAAAGAGTATCATTCTCAGGTACAAAATGTGACCAAGAGTCTTGGTGCACTGAATGCTGTATACGAAATGGAGCTTAAAGACGCGCAAAGCCATACTAAAGCATTGAATAAATTCTATTCAAACATCAGTGGTGCGTTGGAAAGCATGGCAGAAGCTGGTAAAGAGACTTCTGCATTCCAGGCGGAATTAAATAAGCTTACATCGAACATTTCTGCGCTCAACAAAGTATACGGAAATATGCTTACCGCAATGAGGGGAAGCAATCAGTAAACTAAAAAACTAAAAAATTATGGCTGGAGGAAAAGAAACACCACGGCAGAAAATGATTGGCATGATGTATTTGGTGCTTACTGCTTTGTTGGCACTGAATGTTAGCTCAACCGTACTCGATAAATTCGCCTTTATTAATGAGAGTTTGGAGCGAGCCAATGCAGAGACTTCAAGTCGGAATTCAAGAACAATTGAAGGAATGAAATCTGCAGCCAAGGACAAGGGGAACCGTGCAGATGATCTGAAAATCGTTGCAGGAGCTGAAGAACTGAGAGCAAAAACCACAGAAGTTGTCGCGGAATTGGAGGGATTTAAAGATAAGTTCATTGAAATCACAGGAGGCTACACGGATCCTCAGAAGAAGGATAAAAAAGACATCAAAGGGAAGACTGATTATGATAAGGTTGGAAACTACATGATGCCTAAAGAAGAGGGTGGCGATGGTAAAGGGGCCGAAATGAAGGAGACACTAAATAACTATGTGACAGAACTACGAGGAATTCTTAAGAAAAGCGGTGCATCGGATGAAAAACTAGCTGAGTTTGATAAGATCGCCAAAGATGCAAGCGAAGATGAGTATTACAGTAAGGATCCAAACCAGAAAGGTAAGAAATGGTCCCAGCTGAATTTTCAGGATACTCCAACACATGCTGGTTTAGCGACCGTAAGTGAGTTCCAAGCCAATGTGTTGGCATACGAGACCACAGCATTGGAATTTTTGGTTCAGCAGGTAGGTCTGAAGGACATTACATTTGATAAGATTCGACCTGTTATCATGCCTGAGTCAAAGTATGTTGCTGCCGGAACCAAGTACAAAGCTGATATGTTTATCGCAGCTTCGCCTCCAGCCAACCTCATGAATCAGACCACTATGACTTACAATGGCGAAAATGCGCCTGTAGTTGGTGGTGTTGGTAAAGTGGAGTTTACAGCGACTCCAGGTGCTTACGATAAGGAAGGCAATGCAAGAAAGACGATCGTCGCCTCTATCACCTTGCCACAAGGTGGAGGAAATGATACCACTTTCATGGATACGATTGAGTACTTTGTGGTTAAGCCAGTCATTCAGATCCAGTCACAATCTGTAAATGCGTTGTACTATAACTGCGGTAACAAGCTTGATGTGCAAGTACCTGCACTCGGTAACCAATACAATCCAAGCTTCTCTGCAAAGGGTGGAGACGCGCTAAAAGGTTCAGCAAGAGGTCAGGTTACGTTAGTGCCAAGATCACGCAAGTTGACTTTGACCGTATCGAGTGGAGGAAATACCATTGGTTCTAGAGAATTTGGTGTACGTGATATTCCTGCACCAGAAATCAAGGTCTTTACTTCACAGGGTGAGGTAAACTACAAAGAAGGTATTGATTTTAACACGCCGGAGCTTTTTCTTCGAGCTATACCAGATGAAAGTTTTGCACAGTTTTTGCCAGACGATGCTAAGTTTAGAATCGCCGAAGCTGAAGTAACATTGGTAAGCGGTGG
>CAZQJU010000131.1:0-9906 GCA_964593185.1 uncultured Roseivirgaceae bacterium | reverse complement strand
TCATCTGTTTTTAACTCATAAAAAAACGCCATCCTATCTAGCAGAATGGCGTTTTGTGTTTATCGATACTCACACATCTACCATTCCCAATGACCAAACGTACAAGTGGTCGTCGTAGAAATAGTATTTGTGGTTAATGTCCTCATCAGCGATCAAAAGTACGACGCTGAATTCTTAATGCAAACTATTCAGCAGAATATTATTTCTCTCCAACTAAAGTTGTCATTACTGCCCCCTTGATAAAGTTTGGAAGAGGTCATTTCTTATTTTAGCAGGATGAAGAAAAAAGCAATTGCCCAAATCGCATTCGAATTTCTTTCGATTGTGTTTGCTGTGCTGCTTGCTTTGGGTCTCAATTCGTACAAACAAAACGCTGATTTAAAAAGCGAGAGTCAGCTACTGGAAAGCAATATCCTGGACGAATGCCAAGCTAACCTTTTGAAACTTGACTCCTCTATTTATGAAAATGAAATCTATCAAGCGTATTTAGACTCACTTCTATCTTCTGACGAAATTGACGGTTTTGAATTTAACTTTCAAAATAAGCTACTATCCAGTATTGCCTGGAATTTCACAACATCCTCAAAGTCTTTCCAATTCATGAACCCTGATTTTCTGAACGATGCTGCGGAAATCTACGAAAATCAGGACTACTATATGAAAATTTCTAATCAAATGTTTGAACATTTGGGAGATATGATTTTGCAGATCGATAATACGGAGGCAAGAACCTTGACGTTGACTGGCGACTACTATCTAAGTAACTTAATTAGCGCTTCCAAAGAGCTTAGATCAAATTATCAACGTTTTCTCAAAAAGCATTCTAGAAAAGAACCAAACACTAATCTACCCCAAAAATGACCTATTTAGTTGTTACTATTTCGTACATCCTCATCCTCACAGCAATCATCATTTACAAAAGTCGAACCATAAAGAATGAGGAAGACTTTGTTGTCGCAGGCAGGAATGTCCCCGTATACTTATTGGTAGGCACCTTAGTGACTACATGGATTGGCTCGGGAAGCTTATTTGGAACAGCAGGTCTAACGTTTCAGGTAGGATTCTCTGAATTGTGGTTTTCTTTAGGCGCCTGGATCGGCATCCTTGCGGTCTACTTCATTGCAGCAAAAGTGCGTAGGATATCCCAATACACACTGACAGATATCCTGGAGAAGCGCTACTCCCCATTGGCCAGACTTTTGGGTTCCATCACCATCATTGTCGCCTACCTAATCATTGCCGGTTACCAATTTAAAGGAGGTGGTAGGTTTCTATCCATTCTGACAGAGGGGGGTATTTCTGTTGAACAAGGTACGCTGATCACTTTCCTGGTAATCATTGCGTTTACGGCATTGGCAGGGATGGTCTCGATTGTCTCAATTGACATTTTCAATGGCATCATCATGATTCTCGCGATTGTACTGGCGGTACCGTTCGCCATCTCCGGTTTTGGAGGTTGGGGGAACGTGGTGGACACCATTAATGAGGTTAGTCCTGCGCACCTGTCAGTCTTTGAGGGTCATGAGCCCACCTGGTACATTGGCATCATGTTACCGACATTGATTCTATTGCTTAGTGAAAGTAGCGTTTATCAGAAGTTCTCCTCTGCTAAGGACGCCAAATCAGCCAAGAAGGCAGTCATGGGGATGTTTATCGGTGTCGTAGGGATTGAGTTTTTGATGTGTTTACTTGCCATTGTTGGGTTTGCCATCTATGCGCATGATCCGCGTTTCTTTTTTTCGGATGGTTCAGTAAATGCGCCGTTTTCAGAGGAAATCATTTTGAGGATTGGCTTTGAACAATTGCCTGCCTTTGTGGGCTCGCTCCTTTTCGCTGGCGGAGCCGCCATTATTCTATCGACAGGAAACACTTTTTTGATGGTGACTTCCACCAATTTCTCACGTGACATTGTGGAAAAATATTTCCTAAAGGACATGTCGGACAAGACCAAGTTATTGGTGCAACGATCGGCCATTGTAATTCTTGGATTCGTTGCGTATCTCATCATGACGCAATTTGAGGAGATTTTATCGATGGCATTTATCTCTTATACCATGATTGGTGCCGCACTTGCACCCCCACTTCTGGCCACCTTCTTTTGGAAACGTGTGACGAAGCAAGGGGGTATTGCTTCCATCCTAGCGGGGATGTTATCTGTGGTTGTCATTGAGGTACTGAACCGTAGCGGCTTGGAGCTGAATTTAGGGTTTATTGCATTCCCCTACGATTCAAAAATGGTAGCCATTCCTGCCCTTATTGCCTCCGTGCTTGCACTGGTCGTTGGCAGCCTCATAACCAAACCCACACCGAAAGAAATTGTAGATCCTTTTTTTGAGAAAGAGTAAAGTGAGTATCTTCGCGCAAACGTTTCCGAACGCTTAAAAAAGCACTATTTACTCCAAAACCCCAAATCTCAAAATGCAAGAATTCGGTATTAAGTCAATCCAAAACGGACTTTCTTCAATTGGTATCAAAGTCAAGGAAGCCCATTGGAATCTCACCCAGTCACAATTGATAGAATCCAGTATCAAAAACCAGGAAGGACACCTTGCGGATACGGGTGCATTGACGGTGAATACTGGGAAATTTACTGGCAGATCACCAAAAGATCGATTCATTGTAAAGGACGATATCACGAAAGACCAGGTGTGGTGGGGCAACATTAACATTCCGTTCGACCCTAAAAATTTCGATCAGATCTATCACAAAATGCTGGGGCACCTTCAAGACCAGAAAGTGTACGTTCGGGATATGTACGCAGGTGCCGATAAAACTTACCGATTGCGAGTTCGATTCATCAATACGTTCGCATGGCACAACCTCTTCTGTTATAACATGTTTTT
The DNA here is from genome assembly GCA_964593185.1 of uncultured Roseivirgaceae bacterium. Taxonomy (GTDB): domain Bacteria; phylum Bacteroidota; class Bacteroidia; order Cytophagales; family Cyclobacteriaceae; genus Ekhidna. The sequence goes on along the minus strand of CAZQJU010000131.1, from coordinate 7,063 downwards.
ACAGCCTGAGGAGTATAAGCTAAAAGATTTCGACCCCAATTTCACAGTAATCTGTTGCCCTGAATTCAAGGCTGACCCAGAAGTTGACGGAACACGAAGTGAGAACTTTGCTCTGGTCAACTTCACAAAGCGGATGATCTTGATCGGCGGAACCGAATACTCCGGAGAGATGAAGAAAGGCATTTTTTCCGTTCTCAACTTCACCCTCCCAACAGAACACAATGTACTGTCCATGCATTGCTCTTCCAATATGGCTACAGATCACACCAATACTTCGGTTTACTTTGGACTCTCTGGGACTGGTAAGACCACCTTATCAGCCGACCCGGAACGCCTTCTAATTGGCGATGACGAACATGGGTGGACCGATAAAAATGTCTTCAATTTCGAAGGCGGATGCTACGCTAAAGTGATTGACCTTTCGGAAGAGAAGGAACCTGATATTTGGAATGCTATAAAATACGGCGCGATCGTTGAAAACACGGTATTCAAGGAGAATTCAAGGGAAGTGGATTACCACGACAGCTCTGTTACGGAGAACACCCGAGTTTCGTATCCAATTGATCACATCAGGAACGCCATTCAGCCATCCATCGGGGGCGTACCTCGCCACATCTTCTTCTTGACCTGCGATGCATTCGGTATCATACCCCCAATTCAAAAGCTATCAAAAGGACAGGCAATGTATCACTTCATTTCAGGGTACACCTCAAAGGTGGCTGGTACCGAAGCTGGTGTTACGGAGCCGGAACCTGTTTTTTCTGCGTGCTTTGGTGCGCCTTTTCTCCCCCTGCATCCCACAAAGTATGCTGAGATGCTTGGCAAAAAAATGGAAGAGCATGAGGTCAGCATCTGGTTGATCAATACCGGATGGACTGGAGGAGAGTATGGTGTTGGTGAGCGAATTAGTCTAAAGTATACACGCGCGATGATTACGGCTGCACTTGAAGGGAAACTGGATCATGTTGGGTATCGAACGCACTCCATATTTGGTGCCGAGATCCCCCTCACATGCCCTAATGTCCCAGGAGAGATCTTAAGTCCACGAGAAACCTGGAAAGATGATGTAGCCTTCTACAAAAAAGCAAATGATCTGGCCGCTCGGTTTATTGAAAACTTTAAGAAGTTTGAGGAGTTTGCTAATGAGGAAATCATGGCAGGTAGCCCTCAACCAAACACGAAATACATGTAAACAACACTAACCCCACGTGTTGACCCTGATTTGTAAATTCAAGTCAGGGTTTTTTATTTCCTAACTTATACAACCTTTCTCCAAAAGAGTCATCTTATCAACGAAAGCACCTACAACCTCGTGACTGAAGAACAAACGGTTTGGATAAAACAACTGAAAAAAGGGAATGAATTGGCCGCTTTCAATTTGTATAATAGTTATGCTACAGCGATGTACAGTACCCTTACGCGTATGGTCAACAATGAGGAGCAAGCCAAGGACTTGCTACAGGAGGCTTTTGTTAAAGCCTTCAAAAAAATCAGTGACCTAGATGAACCAAAAGCATTCGGAGGTTGGCTTAAGCGTATCGTGGTAAACACCGGACTTGAGCACATTCGCAAGAAAAAATATGATTTTGAAGATGTAGAGGTCATTGAGGACAGAGAGGAAGAAATCGAAAATGATTCAGCAATTGAAAATGAGGTAATTCACGCTGCGATCAAGTCTTTACCGGATGGATGTCGAGCTATTGTTTGCCTACATCTCCTGGAAGGATACAAGCATCGAGAAATTGCCATCCGATTGGGAATTTCCGAGTCCACGTCGAAGACACAGTACCGGCATGCAAAAGCCTTATTAAAGAAAAAATTGGGACAGCACTATGAAAATTGACAAACTGATAAAACAACGAAGCAAACAGCTTGATGTGGAATCACCTCCACCGGAGGTTTGGCAAGCCATTCAGAAAGAAATCAGGAAACCTCAGCAATCCACCTTTCAGTGGTGGAAAGTAGCCGCAATCCTTTTCATCTGCTTTTCCATTGGCCTTCTGATACAGAATAGGTTATTGCAAACAAAAGTGGATGAATTAGCATCGTTAGGGGATTTATCTGAGGAGTATTCAGCAATGGAATACGAATACCTTACCCAAGTGAGCATGCTGGAAGAAACACTTCCATTGGATCAGATACGGGCAAAAGCGCAGTATTCCTGGATTTTTGAGGAACTCACGACACTTGAGGAAATCAACCTGATGTACCGCTCTGATATTGGAAAGGTCGGAAATGATCAACTGGTAGCTGCCCTCATTGATTACTATGAAAAGAAACTTAAACTCTTAAAAACACTCGAATTAGAAATTGAACGAAACTCAAAACAGGAAAATAATGAAAAGACTGATCGTAATCCTATTCGCATCTAGCCTCACAGTTTACACTAGTAGTGCTAAGAGCAGAGATTTTGAAACCAGAACTGCCACGGTTCAAGTAGAAGTATCCCCGAATGACCTGATTAACATTGAAGCAAAGAACACAGATCTGATGGTGGAAGCTTGGGACAAAAATCAAGTGGAAATTGTAGCCACACTCCGGTTTGATGGCAAGATGACCGACAAGATGACTGCCTTCTTGGAAAATTTCCAAAAACATGTGGAAGAGAACATTCGAAAATCAGGAAATGAGCTAATCATTGAGACCAATCTTGATGAACCCAACAAAGTGCAAATAGGCAGTAAGCACGTAGGCATCATTATCGGTTTCTCTGAAGATGAGTTTAGACTGGACTACAAGATCAAAGCTCCAAAGGCAAACAGATTTGAAATTGATCACTCGTACAAAGACGTCAGTCTCATTGGCGACTTTAGAAAAATGAATTTAAAGCAGTATTCCGGGGATCTGACTGCCGATTTCATCCAAGAAGCTGAACTCAATCTAAAGTATGGAAACGCAATCATAAAAGGCCTGGGCGTTGTCGATATGGAACTCTACGAGCAGGAGCTAGAGATAGAAACAGTTGAGGAGCTAGAGATAAACACCAAATATTCCGAAATAGAAATTGACGAAATCGGTACGATGAAAGCTGTTTCCTACGAAACAGACTTCGTGTTTGGAACCATTAAGTCGGCATCAGGAAACTATAAGTATGGCGAAATGGAAGTAAAAAATCGAATTGGTGAAAGTGACTTTGAATTCTATGAAATGGACCTAACTGCCAACAGCGCTGGAAGTATTGAATTTACTTCTTCGAAGTATGGTAAACATGAATTCGGAACAATCTCCTCATTGGTTATGGATCAATCATACGAGGACGAACTTACCATTGACGAGCTAGGCAATTTCAAAAGTAAAGATTCAAAATATGGCAATCATGCAATAGAGCTACTTTCCGGCGCTTTTGATTTGAATGCTTACGAAGATGACCTTGAGATCGAAGAAGTATCCTCCTCTGTTGATCGTATTGCCATCGCAGGAAAATACATCAACGCCTCATTTGGAATCAGTGATCAGTCTTACAACCTTAAAACGAACGTCAAATACGGGACGGTTGACTACGATGAAAGCGCCGTTGAAGTAAAAAGGTATATAAAAGAGGGAGATAAGCTGGAAGTGGAAGTGCTCTCTAAAACAGCATCATCAAATCCAATTCAAGTCATCGTTGAAGGATACGAGATAGATGTAGAAATAAACTAGGCATTGTCCGTGGGTTTAACACCTAAGGAGGCTCTAACCTCCTTGGGTTCAGCCCAATCTAGTCCTGGAAAAATGACCTACTCAAAAGAGATCAACTCTATCTCAAAAATTAGATTCGTGTTTGGAGCGATGCCGGCGTTTCCTCTCGTTCCGTAGCAATATCCGGAAGGAGCATAGATGGTCATCTTACCGCCAGCTTTCATGGTAGGAATCATAATTTGCCAAGCCGGAATCAGATTCAAGAGAGGAAAAGTGACTCCATCTGTATTTTCATCAAAAACAGTTCCATCAAGGAATGTCCCTTCATACCTCACGGTAACATTGTCTCCAAAGGCTGGACTCTCCCCCGTTCCTTCCGTTTCTACGATGAACCTGATGCTTGAGCTGTGTACCTGAGCGGTCAGATCATTGTCTTCTAAGTAACGATCAATTTTAGCCACATCGATGGCCAGTTGTTCCTCAAAAGAGAATCCGTCATCTCCACAACCAAGTAAAAAAACCAATCCAAAAAGTACTATTCCTATCTTTCTCATATTATTCATTTAACTAAAAAGAGCTCCAGCAATGGTAGCCGTCATCATCGTGGCCAACGTAGCGGCCAAAAGTGCTTTAATGCCCAGTGCTGAAAGGTCCGATTGTCTGGTAGGTGCCATGCTGCCAATCCCACCAATTTGAATCCCAATGGAAGAGAAGTTGGCGAATCCACACAGTGCATAAGTCGAGATGATAATGGACTTTTCGGACAACATACCGGCTTGCTTAAGTTCAGCTAAACTCAAATACGCCACAAACTCATTGATTACAAATTTCTGTCCAAGCAAACTACCAACATTGATGGTTTCTGCCCAATCCACCCCCATAATAAATGCAAATACTCTAAACAACTGACCTAAAATGTATTGCAATGAAAAGCCATCAAAGGCTCCATTGGTTGTACGTACCACAAAAGCATTCAAGCCAAGCAATTCCCCTATGCCGTCCACTAAAATCCAGTTGACGGTAAAAACAATGGCAATGAAAGCGAGCAGCATTGCACCAATATTCAATGCGAGCTTGACGCCATCTGAAGTTCCGTTCGCGATTGCATCAATCAGGTTTCTCCCCACATTTTCCTTATTTACCACCAGGTTTGAATCGATCTTATCGGGGCTCGTCTCCGGCATGAATATCTTGGCCATGACAATTGCCGCGGGCGCATTCATGATGGATGCACTTAGTAGATAAGTTGCAAATAGACGTTGCTCCTCTGGATTACCTCCGCCAAGAAACGAGACGTATGCTCCCAACACACTACCCGCTATCGTTGCCATCCCTCCAGTCATCAAGCAATTGAGCTCTGAGGAGGTCATATTCTTTATGAATGGCTTCACCAAGAGTGGGGCTTCCGTCTGACCCATGAAGACATTTCCGGCAGCCGACAGGCTCTCCGCGCCGGACAAGCGCATGGTTTTTGTCATCAGCCATGCAAACCCATATACCACCTTTTGAAGCACTCCTAAATAGTAGAGCGCTGCGGAAACAGCAGAAAAAAAGATCACACTAGGTAACGCCTGGAAAGCAAACAGAAATCCCAAACTGTGATTGACACCTTCTGCAGCGTCACTGTTGCGGGCTAAGTCTCCGTAGAGAAACTCCGCACCCAACAATCCAAAATTGAGAAATTTCACAAAACCTGCACTCAGAAAGGCGAAAGCTTGGTTTACAAAGCCGACATTGGCAATGAGTAACGCTATCACTATTTGCATGACCACGCCGATAGCCACAAGTTTGAAATCAACTTTTTTCCTGTTTCTAGAAAGGCCCCAGGCAATTCCAACCAAGCATACCAATCCTACTGCTCCTCTCAGGTATTCCATTCCTAATTTCGTTTATTCAGGACGTCTCGGATACGTGCGGCTTTTTCGTAGTCTTCTTTGTCAAGCGCCTCATTAAGTAGCTTTTCCAACTCTGCAGCGCTTAGATCTTCAATATTTGTTTTTGAATCTGGTTGTTTGATCTCTGCTTGAACCATCTCTTCCTCGTACTCGTCTGTCAGTACTATACCTGCCTCTGTTAAAATACTTTCATTGGTATAAAAGTCCACATTGAACCGCAACCCTATAGCGATGGCATCAGAGGGTCGTGAATCAATCTCAAAAGATTGACCGTTGTGTTCGCAGATAATCTTAGCAAAGAACACACCTTCTTTTAAATCCGAGATGTAAACCTCTTTGATACTAATATCGAAGTTTAGCGAAAAAGCTTTGAAGAGATCATGGGTCATCGGACGATTGGGTATAATCTTCTCAATCTCAATGGCAATGGCCTGGGCTTCGAACATACCAATAATGATGGGAAGTCTGCGGGTTCCCTCCACTTCTCCTAAGACCAGGGCAAATGAGCCCGATTGTGATTGGCTTGAGGACAACCCCAAGATCTCTAATTTAATTTTTTCGCCAGCCATTAAGCTTGTGCTTTCTTTATCGCTTCGGTTAGTTTAGGAATCACATCAAATGCATCACCTACAACCCCATAATCAGCAGCCTTGAAAAAGGGTGCCTCAGGGTCCTTGTTGATTACTAAGATGTTCTTTGAAGAATTCACCCCTGCCAAATGTTGGATTGCTCCGGAAATCCCGATGGCAATGTACAATGAGGGGCTTACTTTGATGCCTGTCTGACCTACGTGCTCATGATGCGGTCGCCAATCCATATCTGAAACCGGCTTACTGCATCCCGTAGCAGCTCCGAGCGTTTTCGCCAATTCTTCGACCATCCCCCAATTTTCAGGGCCTTTCAAACCCCTTCCACCAGAAACAACCAAATCCGCTTCCGGCAATAAAATATCACCCTCTGCCTTTTCTACTTTCGTGGTCTTTACCGTAAAGTCGGCGTCATTCGTGGTAGGTGCAAAAGCTACCACTTCAGGAGCGGCACCATCTTCTTTCACTGCAACAGCATTTTTCTTGATGGAGATAATCCGCTTCGAACCCTCTAGGGACGTATTCGCAAAGGCTTTTCCAGTGTAGATGCTTTTCTTCACCGAGTCTCCGCTGGGTAATTCGCTCACATTGGAAGCGAGTGCTGCATCTACCTTAATTGCCACACGAGCGGAAACAGGATCCCCTAAAGAACTTTTCGCCAAGACCAAAAGGTCCGCGCCTTCTTGATTCATGGCCTCAGCAATTGCTGAAGAATACGCCATGATATTTGGTGTACTTAATTTATCGTCAGTTACATGCAATACTTTAGAAGCTCCTGCCTGGCCCACCGTTTCGATGTCATTTACTGCGCCAAACACAATTGCTACTGCTTCACCGGCAGCTTCTTTTGCGTAACTCACTGCCTCCAGAGAGGACTTTTTTACGCTTCCTTCGTCAGTTTCAACAAATACTAATGCTGCCATGATTATATAACTTTTGCTTCGTTTTTCAATAAATCTACTA
>CAZQJU010000130.1:0-9956 GCA_964593185.1 uncultured Roseivirgaceae bacterium | reverse complement strand
AACGAGAAAGTCTTAGGGTTTCAAGAGGATGCTAGAATCACCCTTTTTCCTACCAGAGCAGATCGAGAACTGAAGATCCAAACGGAAGAGAGGATTGATCATTTGGAGCTCTTTGACATCGGAGGATCAACTAACTATCAAATCAAATTCAAAGATCAAGCGATTGATGTATCTCATTTAACTCCCGGAGTATACCTTCTTCGAATAGTATTGAAGGATGAGACGGTGGTTCAAAGATTTGTTAAAAACTGAGCTGGACTTGAGTAGGTGAAGAGTGTGAATAGCAAGTACATACGCTTGACATCCCGTCGGCTTGGGAATTGAATCAACATGCGAAAAAAAGAAATCATGATACCTATTTCATTGCTAATTTTTCTATCTCATTTCACTACTGGGTGCGAAGAGAATGGAGTTGCCGTTGAGATCAGTGATTCACTAGTTGTTTCTCCATGCAGTCGTCTTTATCCGCCGTTGGATACCGTCATTCTAGGTCATACCAATTTCACGAGGGGAAATTATCCCGCAAGGATCAAGGTATTTCAGGCAGATACGATTTCCAGTGGAGACATTGTCATGTTGGGGAATAGTCTTACGGAGATGGGGGGAAATTGGAATACAAAGCTTGGAATCACCACGGTAAAAAATCGTGGAATTTCAGGAGACAACACAAATGGGGTCATGGCTCGCTTGGATGAATTGCTCTGCAGAGATCCATCCCTAGTCTTCCTCATGATTGGGACCAACGATCTTTTCCTAACTGACAGCCCCACTGAAATAGCGAAGCGAATTGATTCGATTGGATCCCGACTTGCGACAGGATTACCTGATGCCAGAATTTTTGTACAGACCATCATGCCATTGGGTGCAGGGCACAGCCAAAAACAGAAAGCAATCCAAATCAACGGACTAATAAAGGCTGTAGTGGATCCTGATTATGTTGTATTGGACACCTATCAACATATGGCAGATGAAAATGGGGATCTACCTGCTGCATTTACTTACGATGATATTCATCTTACGCCGGAGGGTTACGTGCACTGGGTTACACTTTTGAAAGAAAACATCAACTGAAGCAAATGAAAAAACTAATCGTTCTGATCACATTCATCAACGTAGGTTTGCTGGGGTGCCAAATGAATCTTACAGAGAAAGACGAAACGGATGGACTCTCCAACGAGACATTTTATGTTGGGGGAGATTTCTCGTATGTCAACGAAATGCTCAATTGTGGGGCGGTCTACCGAGTCAATGGGGAGTTAATCGACCCATATACCCTATTTGGCACTCGAGGTGCCAATATCTCTCGATTGAGGTTATGGCATTCGCCTGATTGGAATAAAGGTTATTCTGGTTATTTGGATGTTGAAGAAGCAAGCAAGCGTGCAAAGAAGGCGGGGATGGAAATTCTCCTAGATTTTCATTACTCGGATACTTGGGCAGATCCTCAACACCAAGTAATACCAAAAGCCTGGGAAGACATTGAGGATGTAGCTATCCTGACAGATTCACTATACGAATACACCTTTCGGACGCTAGCATCTCTTCATGCCAAAGGACTGGCTCCAGCGTTTGTGCAGGTTGGCAACGAGGTAAATATTGAGATCATGCAGGATTCTGCTCATATGGTGGTAGACTCAATCGATTGGAATCGCAACCTTCACCTATTAAACGCAGGACTTGCTGCTGTTGAAGACTTTGAAAAGGAGTACGAGGTACGAATCGAAACCATGATTCACATTGCGCAGCCGGAAAACGCATTATGGTGGTTTTCCGAAGCAGAGAAGCACGGAATCTCGGATTTTGATTGGATGGGCCTTTCGTACTATCCTAAGTGGTCTACGTATGGACTGGACAGCCTGGGTATAGCACTTGATTCACTGATTAGCACCTACCAAAAGGGTTTGATGATTGTTGAAACAGCTTACCCCTACACATTAGAAAACGTAGATGAGGCCGGGAATATCTTAGGTCAAGATGCCATTATTCCGGGTTATCCAGCGACACCAAAAGGACAGCATGATTTCATGCAAAAGCTAGTTGAAATCACAAGTACAGCTGGAGGAAAGGGAGTCATTTACTGGGAGCCTGCTTGGGTTACCTCGGACTGCAGCACCCTTTGGGGCAAGGGATCTCACTGGGACAACGCTACCTTTTTTGATGCTGCAAATGGGAACGAAGCATTGGAGGTATTTCAGATTTTTGCTCAAAGTCAGTAGCTGGAATTTCGACACTCCAAAGTACAGCCGAAAATACCCATCTAATCTGACGAATTCACCAACAGTGTTCAATTCGGTCGGCTCCTAGATTTATCAGTTGATAATGCATTAAGCGATTTATAACCTGAACAAGTATTCTCATGTTTTTTTCTGAAGTGAAAAGCCGACTTGCCATCTACATTATGTGTTTTGTCACAATTACTTGGCTGCAAGCATACCTACTGCTCAAGGATCCGGATGTTCTCATTTTGCTGGTGCCTTTTGGACTTCTTACGCTAGCTGGATTTTTTCTACTCATGGCAAGAGAGGTGAAAACACCCCAACGAAAGCTATCGAAGTTGATACACAAATTGGCAGTAGGCGAATTTGATGAGGACTGGGTTAAGCCCGAATCCGTGGATCTCACGCTTTGGGATACACTTCACAAACTCAGGTCACGGCTAGTCGAGGTAACAGGACTTACCAAAAACCTGATCAAGGGTGATTTCAACACTGCGATGTTTAGTTATAGTACTAGTGATGAATTAGGTAATTCATTGAATCAATTGAATCGTCACCTGGCCACAAGCATCGAGAGAATTAGAGAGCTTGCAGAATACGCCGCGGATACCGGAAAACTGCAGGTCCAACTGGAGACAAATGAACAGGTCGGAGCATGGAGTGAGTTGACTAGCAGTGTGAATAAACTTCTTACATCATTTTCGGAACCTATGGTTACGCTCAATCGGGTCATCAGCGCATTATCTCGGAATGACATGACGGAGCGCTACGATGAGATTGCGAAGGGAGAACATTTTGAGCTAGCCCAGAATCTTAATGCAGCGCTTGATAATCTGGATGGGTTTTTGGCTGAGGTGCACCAGAGTGCAGCAATCATGGGAGCGTATACGGAGGAAATGAAATCTGCTGGAGAAGAGATGCAAGTTAATACCGCGGAAATAGCTTCCTCCATTTCAGAGATTAGTCATGGTGCATCCATTCAAGTGGCAAAGGTCGATGAAGTGTCTGCGCTCGCCGAAGGTCTGCAAGAAGGATTCAGAGGCATCATTCAGAAAGTAGAGGAGGTAACCGAATCTACGAGTAAAGGCGTTTCAAATAGTCGCAAAGGAATGGCGCTGGTCACGGAGATGAATACACATATTGATCAAGTACTTGATGCTTCTCACGAATCAAATGAGGCAATGCAGGCGCTCTCGGTTAAAACGCTGGAGATTACAAATGTGCTCATGATTATCAATCAGATTGCCTCTCAGACCAATTTACTGGCGTTAAATGCGGCTATCGAAGCAGCCCAGGCTGGCGAGGCGGGGAGAGGTTTTTCTGTTGTTGCGGAAGAAATTAGGAAACTTGCCAATGATTCTAAAGCATCCGCGAAGCGCATTGAACTGATCGTAAAAGACCTTCAGGATCATTCAGCTCAAGCAGTGAACAAAATAGCGCAGATGAACGAAAATCTGCAAGAAGTTGGGGGCAGAGCCAATGCTTCCACGACTTCTTTCCACGAGATTTATACCTCATCCACTGATATCGAAAAGAGGGCAAGTGAAATTCTCGTGGCTGTAAAAGGTCAAAGGGAAAAGGTAAAGGAAGTGGCCGTAAATACAGAGAACATCGTCGTCGTCGCAGAGCAGTCTGCGGCAGCTTCAGAACAGGTAGCCACTTCAGCATCGGAGCTGGCCAGTGGAACAGAAAACTATATGCAGAAGGTGATGCAGTTTGCTGAAATTGCGGCTAGACTTAAGGAGGCTACTTCTGTCCTAAACTTGAGTAAGAAACCTTCCGAACAGGGTGCGCTTTTTGATCTCAAGCAGGCGTTTGAGCGGGAAAAGATGTTCCTGGATGCCTTGTTGAATTACATGCCGGATTTCATCTACTTCAAAGACGAAGAAAGCAAATTTATACGGGTAAGCCGATCCATGTTGGAGCTACATCAACTTCCAACCATGTCACATATTTTGGGAAAGTCGGATTTTGATTTTTTTGGTGAACATGCCAGAAACGCTTTTGAAGATGAGCAGACCATCATTCGAACGCAAGAACCCATCATGAATCAGGTAGAGAAAGAAGATAGAAGCGATGGCAGTATGTCATACGTCTCAACAACCAAGCTTCCATTGAGGAACGTGGAGGGTAAGATTATCGGTACATTTGGTATTTCCAGAGATGTTTCCGAAAGGGTACGGATAGAAGAGGAGCTTAGAATGTGCAAAGAAGAAAAGCAGGAATATGCTATTGAGCATGAACCAGAACTACAGTAAACTAACATATGCAGTAGGGTCAACTAGTACCAAATCCGAAGTCAAAATGAAATCCCTCTTCCAGCAACTGTTGGTACCTATCCTGATTAAAGCAGTACAGAAAGGATCCTTTTTTGGAGGTTGATTTATCCTTTTTTTGTAAGTCTGTAAGTAGTCCGGAACGAAGTATCTTTTTACGAAAATTCCGATCGTCAATGTGCACATTGAAAATGGCTTCATAGACATTAAGCAATTGTCTAAGTGTAAACTCTTTTGGAAGTAATTCAAATCCAACCGGGTAGAAAAGGGCCTCTTTTCGAAGCTGTTGAACAGCCATCTGTACCATATCCCCATGATCTAGAATAAGCTCAGGGATACGTTGAAAATCTACCCATTGCGCATCATGTTCATCCATGGTGAGCTGAATGTTGTTTTGGTCAATTTTGACCAAGCTCCAGTAAGCTATAGACACAACTCTTCCACCCGGATCACGCTCGGTGGCACCAAAGCAATGAAGTTGCCGCATAAAAAGGTCTTCCATTCCGGTAATCTCCTTCAGAACACGGTTTGCAGCCTGGTCTATTGCTTCCTGCGGGTTCACAAAAGAGCCGACAAGGGACCACCTACCTGCCAAAGGCTCGACCTCTCGTTTGAAAAGAAGCAAATGAAGCTTATTGCCTTGTACGCCAAAAATAATGGAGTCAACAGCTACAAGAATTTCCTGTCTGCTCGTGTACACGTTTTGTAGGTGCGATTGCTTTTCCTTCGACATTACGCTTAGTCTGTCTGCTCGTGTGGAAAACTACATAAGAAAATTGTTTAATCCTTAATAAACGTTATATTTACGTTTAATAACTTTAGAAGCTATCTCTATGCTTTCTACTGAAAATTTCAAAGTGATGTCTTTCAAGATAGAAGAATTGTTTACTGCACATTTTGGACATGCACCAGACGTCGTTATTAAGTCACCGGGTCGGATCAACATCATCGGGGAACATACCGATTACAACGATGGTTTTGTGTTGCCGGCGGCCATTGACTACTACATGTACATTGGAATTACTAAACGAAATGATGAAAAAATTGTAATTCATTCGATCGATTATGACGAAACGGAAGAGGTGGATCTGCAGCATATCGAACGATCCGGAAACGGTTGGCTCAATCTAATTCTTGGGGTAGTCTCACAAATGAAAAGTAAGCTAGGTGGATTCAATCTAGGCTTTGGGGGAAACATTCCTGAGGGTGCAGGTCTTTCTTCTTCGGCTGCGCTTTGCTGTGGTACCACCTTGGCACTCTCTGAGTTGTTTGAGCTCAAACTGGAAAAGTGGGACATCATCAGAACTGCCCAGCGATCAGAGCATGAATTTGCCTTGGTTGAATGTGGTATTATGGATCAATTTGCATGCATGTTTGGCTTGACCAATCATGTCTTATTGTTGGACTGTAAGAGCTTGACTTTCCAAGAGTCGGAGTTCAATTTAGGAGGCTACAAATTTGTTTTGCTGAATTCCAATGTGAAACACAATCTCGTTGAATCCGACTACAACAATCGGAAGCGGGAAAGCGCAGAAGCGTTGAAGCTGCTAAAAAGCATGCACCCCAGAGCAGAGTCTTTCCAGGATGTACAACTAAAAATGCTTGAAGAAGATCAGGTAAAGATACCCACCAAACTTTGGAAACGCGCCTATCACATTGTCTCCGAAAATCAGCGCGTACTGAATGTCAATGTTGAACTCAAATCCGGCAACTATGAACGAGTTGGGAGGCTACTCACGGAGGGACATGCAAGCTTGAAAGATTACTATGAGGTAACCTGTCAAGAAACAGACTTCTTAGTTGACGAATTGAATAAATCTTCAAAAGTCTTGGGAGCCAGACAGGTTGGCGGTGGATTTGGTGGCTGTATTCTGGCACTTGTTAAAGACATGGATGTGGATCATGTGATTGGTGAGGTGTCTGCCAGTTACAAGAAAACTTTTTCCATCAAACTTGATAACATCCCGATAAAAATAGCGCGTGGATGTCATCGAATTAAATAAACGACGTTATGAATTTTTCTACCCTGGATTATTTGGTGTTCGGTTCTTACTGCCTACTCATTTTAGGAGTGGGGTTATTTGTTTCGCGTGATAAGACCGGACAGAAGAAAAATGCAGAGGATTACTTTCTAGCCAGTAAGTCTCTTCCCTGGTGGGCTATTGGTGCATCCATTATCGCAGCGAACATCTCGGCTGAGCAGTTTATTGGCATGTCAGGATCCGGATTTGTGCTGGGATTGGCCATTGCTTCCTATGAATGGATGGGTGCAATTACGCTTTTGCTGGTTGGTAAATACTTCTTGCCAATCTTTATACGGGAAGGACTCTACACTATACCTGAATTCGTTGAAAAACGATTTAGCACGCAGTTAAAAACGATCTTGGCGGTATTCTGGATTGCCCTTTTCATTTTTGTAAACCTGAGTTCAGTCCTGTATTTAGGTGCGTTAGCGCTCCAAACCATTCTGGGATTGAAGATGGTCTATGGGATTGTCTCACTTGCGGTTTTTGCTGCAGCCTATTCCCTGTATGGGGGCCTCTCCGCAGTGGCTTGGACGGACGTGATTCAAGTGGTATTTCTCGTCCTTGGTGGGTTATTGACCACCTACTTGGCTTTGGATGCGTTAGGGGCCGGAGAAGGCATCTTTCAGGGTTTAAGTAACCTGATCGAGAAAACACCCGAACGATTTCACATGATTTTGGACAAGTCTGACCCACAGTACATCAACTTACCCGGTGTTTGGGTTTTGATTGGTGGATTATGGGTAGCGAATCTCTATTACTTTGGCTTTAACCAATATATAATCCAGCGTACGCTTGCAGCCAAATCACTAAATGAGGCGCAAAACGGGATTCTTTTTGCCGGGTTTCTCAAATTGATCATTCCCTTTATTGTGGTGATTCCGGGGATAGCTTGCTATGTCATTGTCAATGATCCTGAGCTCCTAGCTAATTTCGGGACGCTCAATCTTCCTTCCTTGGAAGAGGCAGACAAGGCCTATCCATGGCTACTTCAGTTTTTACCTACGGGTCTGAAAGGTATTGCGGTTGCCGCTTTGGCTGCAGCCATCGTTTCTTCCCTTGCTTCGATGTTAAATTCAACCTCCACGATTTTTACCATGGACATTTACCTTCCGTACTTTTCCAAAACCAAAGATCGAGGAGATCAACGATTGGTTACAGTAGGACGAATAACTGCAGCGATTGCATTGACCATCAGCTGCATCTTAGCCCCATTGTTAGGAGGTATAGATCAGGCATTTCAGTTTATCCAGGAATATACGGGCATTGTGAGCCCGGGAATTCTTGCCGTCTTTCTCATGGGACTCTTTTGGAAGAAAGCCACCAATAAGGCAGCGATATGGGGCGTCTTGCTCTCTATTCCTACAGCGCTTTTACTGAAGACCATTCCTACTTTCCCATGGATGCACCAAATGGGATTGACTACGTTGATTTCAATGGCAGTGATTGCAGGAATAAGTCGTCTTGAAGGTAGCGGTTCCGATGACCCTAAGGGTTTGACGCTGTCTAAGAACTTGTTTGAAACATCACCTGTCTTCAACGTACTGGCGTTCGCAATTAGCTTAATTACCGCAGTGTTATATATCTTATTCTGGTGACATGAATCAACCTCTGTCTGAATATTCCCATAGAAGGTACAATCCACTAACCGGCGAATGGGTACAGGTTTCTCCTCATCGTACCAAAAGGCCGTGGCAAGGCCAGAAGGAATCCGCAGAAAGCAAAAGAAGATTGCCTTACGAAGAAAGTTGCTATCTCTGCCCTGGCAATCAAAGGGCAAACGGGGAAGTTAATCCAAACTACAAATCCACATTCTCTTTCCAAAATGATTTTGCAGCCATTCAGGAAGATATTGAAGCATTCGATTATGAAGAAGGACTGCTACGGGCAAAGTCAGAGAAGGGAATTTGTAAAGTCATCTGCTTTTCTCCGCGTCACGACCTGACGCTTGCAGAAATGTCAATCGATCAAATTCTTCCTGTGATTGAGCTTTGGCAAGAGGAGTACAGGGACCTAGGCTCACATGCGTTCATCAATCACGTACAGGTATTCGAAAACAAAGGGGAAGTGATGGGTTGTTCCAATCCTCATCCGCACGGTCAGATTTGGGCACAGGAATCAGTTCCGGTGGAGGCAGAAAAAAAGTCAAACCATCAAAGGCAGTACTATCAAAAGAAAGGAAGGCCCTTGCTTGCTGATTATGTTGATCAGGAACTCAGCAAAGGGGAGCGTATACTTTTCGAAAATGCAGATATGGTAGTCCTGGTACCGTACTGGGCTGTCTGGCCTTTTGAGGCAATGATTCTACCCAAGAGGTCCGCACCCAACATCTTGGATCTTGATGGGAAGGAATGTCGGTCGTTCGCTGAGGCTATCAGCTGGCTTACAATACGGTATGACAATCTGTTTGAAACGTCATTTCCCTATTCTTCGGGCATTCATCAAGCGCCGACAGACGGGGCGTTGCATCCGGAGTGGACGTGGCACATGAGCTTTTACCCACCATTGCTTAGGAGTGCTACTGTCAAGAAGTTCATGGTCGGCTATGAGATGTTTGCCAATCCTCAGCGGGATATCACACCGGAACAGGCTGCGGACAGGTTACGTGCACTTTCGGGATTGCACTACCTGAATCGGACATAGCCTTTTTCAGCATTACGCACATGAAAATGGAACGTAACCCTGAACCTACCTCCGGCAGGCAGGCCTAACTGCGGCAGGCAAGCTTGTTTCAGGGTCTTACCGTTCTTCAAGTCTTCTTTTCTTAGAAGGAAATGTCACTCTGAGTTTATCGAAGAGTGAGTCTTTGAAGAAGTATCAAAGGTTGCTGGGTCTGCATATAGATTTACAAGATGTTGAAATGAATTACCAACAAATCCGATTGGTCCATAAAGTCAACTTTTGAAACTACGCTAGGAGAGTGGATTGATTTTGTTGGGTTTGTGGAGTTCTAGATACTTTTACCAAATGGGGGATCATACACCACCGATAGAAGACAATCTGCTTGGAATTAGTGACCGAGAAAAGCTGAATGAAGAAGAAGCTAAGGGAATTATTCAAGTAGAAGAATTCATGTATGACCTAGACGAATCTGTTGATATCAACACGCCTTTGGTTCTTCAACTTCATCAAACAGCATTTGGACATCTTTATGATTGGGCTGGCAAATGGAGAACCAATGACTTTAAAGTTGGTCAACACATACTACCTCCATACCAAGAAGTTCCTACTTTGATGTATCAATTCTTAGATGAATTGAGCTTTAAACTGAAAAATAGCTCGGATGAAGAATCACTCGTCTCAGCTCTTTCCTATGCTCACCATCAAATGGTCAAAATTCATCCTTTTGTTAATGGAAATGGAAGGACTGCAAGGTTGTTATCTGATATGATTTTCATACTGAATGGATATGATCAAAATGATTCTTTATCATACATAAG
>CAZQJU010000129.1:0-10028 GCA_964593185.1 uncultured Roseivirgaceae bacterium | reverse complement strand
CGTTGAAATCGAATAAGCTAACCATATTGATCATCCTCATGCTGATTGGGGAAGGTGTGTTTCTTCTACCTTTTGTAGTCACACGTGTGTTTCGGCCTACTTTCTTGACCGTTTTCGACATCAATAACCTTCAGTTGGGATCGGCTTTTTCGGTCTATGGCATCGTAGCTTTGTTTTCCTATTTGTTGGGAGGTCCGGTAGCCGATCGATTTGCACCGAAAAAACTACTCATCTATTCCTTATTGGCCACCGCTGCAGCAGGCTTCGTCATGGCGGCTATACCATCATTGGCTACCCTCACCATCTTGTATGGCTTTTGGGGCCTTAGCACCATTTTACTCTTCTGGGCAGCGTTCATCAAGGGGATACGGCAATTTGGAGGAGAGGATTCGCAAGGTAAATCACACGGATTGGTTGACGGCGGCAGAGGCCTCGTCGCTGCACTAACCGCAACACTCTCGGTATTTCTACTGGATGCTTTTTTGCCAGTCCCGATCAGCGAAGCTGCCCCTGAAGATTTAAGTGCTGCACTGAGTCTTATCATCCTTTCGTTCACAGGATATGTCATCTTATGTGCTGTCATTGTTTGGCTACTGCTCCCGGACCAGGCAACTGAACAATCTCATGAACGTCTTTCCTGGGTAGGCGTACGAAAGGCCCTCCGCCACCGAAGTGTTTGGCTGCAAGGGATCATTGTGTTAACAGCCTACGTAGGCTATAAATGCACCGATGACTTTGGCTTGTATGCCAAGGATACTTTTGGCTATGACGACGTTGTCTCTGCCCATATTGCTACCATTTCTTTCTGGATGCGACCCATTGCAGCAGTTTTAGCAGGTGTTCTCGGTGATCGAATCAGACACTCTACCATCACCATCTATGGCTTCATTATGCTCATTGCTGGTGCGCTGATCATTGCTTCAGGTATCTTGGGAGATGTCTTGTTTGCCTTTATCGCGATCAGTATTGCCTCCACTAGCCTTGGCATTTACGGCTTGCGAGGATTATACTATGCATTGTTCCAGGAATCCAGGATTCCGTTGTCGTATACCGGAGCCGCCATTGGCTTTATCGCCGTAGTTGGCTACACACCGGACATCTTCATGGGTCCGGTGATGGGTGTGCTGCTGGATAACAACCCTGGTGCCTTCGGACATCAATTGGTTTTTGGGCTCCTGGCCGCTTTTGGGCTGCTTGGGCTGACGGCAAGTGTCCTATTCGCCAAAGCGATTCGCCCACAGTAATTCGCTATTTAGCCCTTTTCTCCAATTGTTCACGTGAGATGTGTAGCATCCGTCCAATCTGCTCTCCATCACGATGAGCAACCACATTCAATGTAATGTCTCCTTCAGGAAGCAGAAAAGGGCCTGCATATGTAGTGACATACGGATCGGGGAATGTCCCATCTAGCGTATAATAGATGGTGGTCCCCTGAAGGTCATGGCTGATCGTACATGTATACTCCGTCTCATCGTCATTCTTTGAAACAGTTACAATGGGATCAAAGATTGCCTTGCTGATGGATTTATCTTGCTCTTCAAAAAGTCGGATATGCTCCTCTACCCTTTCAAGGAAATTTGCATAATCCTTGCTTTCCTTCGGACTCCATAGGGTTTCCGATAGCGCAAAGGCCCTTGGGTAGGTTTGATGAAAGGCGTGCCGGATGGTCGGCACCGCTTCGGTCCAAAGGTTGCCTTGGCCGCCCAATACGAGGTTAGGGTCAACATTCTGCGGAACAGGTTCAAACTGATACACTTTCCCAAGACTGAGGCTGGCATAGATCGGAATCTCAATGGACCGGTCCCCTTGGGTGTAGTCCAAATAGCAATAGGTAGTAGGAGTCATAACGATCTGATGACCCATCTTGGCGGCTTTTACACCTTCATTCAACCAGCCGCGCCAGTTCATCACAACGGCACCTTCTGCTAGACCTCCTTCCAATATTTCGTCCCATCCGATCATGGTTTTGCCTTTTCGCTCAATGATTTTACCCATCCGCTTGACGAAGTAGGACTGCAGCTCATGTGCATCCCTAAGCCCATTTTGCCTCATAAACGCTTGACAGTCGGGATCGCGCTCCCAATACCCTTTGTAGGCCTCATCACCACCGATGTGGATGTATTGACCCGGGAAAAGCTCAGCCACTTCACCAAAAATTTTATCCATCGTCTCATAGACCTCTTCGTTGCTGGGGTCCAGGGTGTTCTCAATAAGCATTTCGAACCTCCCATTGCCGTACCACTTCGCAAAGCGCGTTCCCGGATTAACGTGCTTGGGTTCTTGCCGAGTGGATAAGTGTGGATACGCCGCCAGCAATGCCATGCTATGCCCCGGAACATCTATTTCCGGAACAATGCGGATATTTCGGGCTTGTGCATACTGCACAATGTCCCTGATTTCTTCCTGGCTATAAAACCCGCCGTAGGGAGTAGGCTCATCCACACTGGGCTCTTTTCTACCATGTCCGAACTTCCCATGACGCTCCACCCTCCAGGCCCCCACTTCCGTCAGTTTGGGTAAGGACTTAATCTCAATTCTCCAGCCATTATCGTCGGTCAGGTGCCAGTGGAAGACGTTGAATTTATAGCTAGCCATCTGATCAAGGTACGCTTTCACCTCCTCGACCGTGAAAAAATGCCTGCTTACATCGAGCATTAACCCACGCCAATCGAAGCGAGGATAATCCACAATGGTACATCCCGGCAGGTAGCCATTCGCTGTAGCAATCATTTGCTTAAGGGTCTGCCAGCCGTTAAACAGCCCCGCTTCCGTGTTCGCTGTAATCGAGATCCCCTCGGATTCCACACGTAACCTGTATCCCTCCATGCCCAATTGTGCATCCTCTTCCTGATGTAGCACAAATTCAATAGCTGCGTTGCCACTTGCCTCACCAACTTCTAGGCCCAGCACTTCAAAATCTCCGGAAACAATGGTCCCAAGACTGCTTAGGGCCGGATCAAGGCTAAAGCTCAACTGCCGGCCCACTTTAAATGGACCCTCTGAGCCCTCATAAGAGACCGGAGCCGGAATAATGGCACTGGGTGTTAGTTGCTGTGGAGGCACGGTGGTGCCGCAGGCAACCATAAACGGTAGCCAGAAGAGAAATAGTTTTTTCATACTACAAGGCACTTATTCCCCAATAGGTGGTGGGCCGTCAGGTAAGATTCCTTTGTATTCGTAGTCGCCAACGCGTTCTTTGAACTCAGCCTTGACGCGATTTCTAAGGTCCTCATCTTTAAAAAGATCCACCATGGTCATCGATAGTGCTTTGGATGCATACACCATTCCTTTGTGCCCAATCGACATACCACTACAGGCAACGACTGCCCACGAATGCCAGGGGGTATCTTTTGGTGCGGTGGTGGCGACAAGCCGGATGGTCGGGACAACCCAACTCACGTCACCTGCATCTGTGGAACCTCCCATAGGATGTTCTAGCGTTTCCTCCATCGGTGTAATTTCAGCATTCAGTCCAACTTCCGGTTTGCCGGTAGCTTTTTGAATTTTCTTGGCAAAGGCTTCCTCTTCATCCGTGTAGGTGATGCTTCCAAGGAACTCCAAGTTCTTTTGCATTCTGGCTCCGCCGGTTCGATTGACCACAATCTCGTGGACACCAGAAATGAGTTTGATCTCATAGTCGACATTTGCCATGATGGCTGCACCTTCGGCAATTCGCTCCACCTGCTTCCAAACCACATCCATGCCTTCTCTCTTGGTATCTCGCACACGCGTCCAAATTCGCGCGTAGTCCGGCACGACGTTTACCACTTTTCCTGCATCTTGGATGTGGTAATGAATCCGCACGGTCGGCTTTACATGTTCCCGATAAAAGTTAATACCGGTTGTGTACAACTCTAGGGCATCCGAAGCACTTCTTCCATTCCAGGGATCAGATGAGGCGTGCGCAGCCTGCCCCGTAAATTCAACCATGAAGTCCACGAGGGCCAGTGAACTTTGGACCGCAGCTTTGGTTGACGCACTTGGATGCCAATCCATCATGACATCAACATCATCGAACAGTCCAGCCCGAACCATCCACAACTTCCCAAAGTACTTTTCTTCTGCAGGCGTACCGTAAAAGCGCACCGTACCCGACAGCTCCCCACTTTCAATGAGTTCTTTTACTACGGTGGCGGCCCCCAAAGAGGCTACCCCAAACAAATTGTGCCCACACCCGTGGCCCGCACCTCCTGCGTTCAACGGGTTTTTGTAAGGAACGGTCTTTTGTGATAAGCCGGGCAGTGCATCAAACTCACCCATAATGCCGATGATTGGACTACCGGATCCAAACTCTGCGGTAAAAGCTGTTGGAATTTCAGCCACGCCCTCCTGTACGGTAAAGCCGTTCGCTTTGGCGTATTCGATCAACGCTTGCGCCGACTGACTCTCCTGGAAGGCCTCCTCCTCAAAGGACCATATTTTGTCACTGAGGGTGGTGAGCTCCTCATATTTTGCATCCAGGGCGGCAATTATTTTTTGTTTGCTTTTAAGGTGAGCAGGCTTCTTCTGCCCGTCGACACTGGCACAAACTGCAACCAGCGCGATTAGTAGTAGGATCTTCTTCATACGGTTTGATTTATGGTATTTACTTCTAATTTACTAGCAAGAACTGAAATTTTATAGCCCGCGGTTTATTCATTGAAATAAGTCTCTGCCGAACAACTTCAAAAATTGGTACTTCCACCATATCGGTACCGGATGTGCAGTGATCGGCTGGGTGTGCTTTGTATCCTCCCATCTTGCATCGGCAGCAGCCACTTTTTCGTCTATTTTTTCTCGCCACCGTTTTTGCACGTAGCCTGCAAAATTGAAATACAGCTTCCCCTCATACAGCTCAAAGACATGGGGTTGAGTACGTGCTTTGTATCCTTCAGAAGCACCAAACGCACAATAGCCTCCATACTGTGGAAGGTAAATTTCCGGAGACGCAGCAAAGTCCTTTTGGTTGCGTCCGGAAGAAAAATACCAATCCAGCCCTTTGAAATGAAAACAATAGGCTTGATTTCCTCTGACAGCTCGACGTTCCCTAAAATAGGAAACCACGTCATAGCCTTGCAGTGCAATTCCTTTTGCATGGAATACCTCAGATCGATCTAGCTCACCCACATTTGCTAACCCCATGGAATAGGTAATTTCAATATCATCCCGAATTTAATAATTACAATGAATCAATCGATTATTTTAGCGTCGTTTTAATGAAAATACCTAATCATTGATAGATACATCAATATTTAAGGAATATACTGAACAGATTAGCATTCTCAAGAATGAAATCGTAAGTCAGACGCATTCGCGTGTTTCCCACCTCTACGTCCTGTTGGAAGGATCACTGAAGTACTATCACCTGGATGAAGTGACCGAGGAAGAAACCCACCTGTTTAACATATCACGAAGGGGTATGATCATTGGCTGGGAAGCCCTCAATCCACCTTCCAGAAACAGTGTAAATGTCTCCGTAGAATCAGATCATGCCATCTTTTTGAAAGTGGAAAAGGAAGCCTTTTTAAAGGCCCTTCATCCTGGTTTGCTGCGACAGTTGTGTAAAGAAATCCAGTGGCTGTTGGAGACTTCGTTCTACAAGCAGACGGACTTGCTTAGTAGTCGGGTAAAACAGCGCGCAGTGCAACTTGAAAACTATTTCATTTCGCAAGAATCGACAATCGACGAGCGCGTACAATTGCTTCGAAGCTCTCCATTTTTTGGAGAATTTGGGGAACAGGAAGTCTTATCCATTGCTCAACTGATGGTTCGTAGAGAATATGACGCCAGTGAACTTGTCTACGATCAGGATGAAAACACCCAAGGTCTTTTCGTGCTCATCCAAGGTGAGGTCTCTATCAGAAGGCAGGAAGGAGAAACCTATCTAAACTTACGTTCCGTCTCTACCCCCGGCTACATCTTTGGGTGGTCTTCCATTTATGGTGAAGTAGATGTGTGTCGTGCCAGTACAGAGCATAAAACATCCGTTTATTTCATCCCGATCGAAAAGCTCATGCCGCTGATTGAAGACACGGCCTTCGGAATTGACTTCTACAAAATGGTGATCTGGCTATTGGGTAATCAATTGCAACTTTCCTACAGCCGATACATTTACCTGCTTGACGATCACAACCTCGTTTCCGTAAAACACCTGATCGACAACAATCGCCCAACGATTCCGCTGCCTTCTCAGCTTCATCAAATCCCACACCTTCTAAGGGATGCCACGACACAATCACTAGCTTTCGATACGTTGCACGCACTTAATAAGCATGGAACTAAGCAGGAGCGCCATCTCGCCTCCATTTGCCTTGATCTGCTAAAAAGTGAAGAGCGTGAGATGCTCTTTATGCAAAGCATCGAGGAAGTTTACAATACGGTATCCGAAAGCACAGTAGAGCGAGCCTTAGAAAATCGAAAAAACTGCGCCATAAAAAGCAGCGCCATATTCAAGCATCTCACGATACATCTCGAAGGTGAAGCGCATCTACCTTCTTCATCCGGGCACATCTTCATTTACAATCACCTACTTAATCATCCGAAGTACACACTAAACAACAAATTTCAGCTGACGCTCGACTCGCACTTCATCAGTTCGGAAATCTTAGATAAGCACTATCAAGATCCTGGGATTCGCACCGTCAGATTCGGGAAAAGCTCTGAATACGGTCATCAGGAGTATTATGAAAACTTGGGCTATATCAATGTGTATACCAATGATTCCGATTTGCAAAATGACGCCTCAAAGCATGCTGCAAAAGAGCGATTTTATGAGGAAGCAAACCATCATCTGATGAACGGCACAAATCTCATTATCAGTCCCGAAGGAACCTCATTCGTCAGTGAAGAGTCACCTGGGCCGTTCAAAATGGGCCCATTCAATATTGCGGAACGAGCCACAAACGAGCCATTTATTGTACCAATTGTCTTATTCAACTTCGACAAGAGAATCGCAGAAAACCTCCTCTTTTGTCGAATTCTAAAGCCTTTTAAAATTTCGGAGGAACTCAACGACGGAGAAACATTGAAAGAATTTGTGCAGCGCTACCAACAAGCCTTCCGCAAGGAAGTTGTTAATGCTGGCCAGGATACTGAGAAACTACTAAAAGAACTTAACCAATGAATCCTTCCCAAGAAGAACTGGAGATCTGGAAAGCGGAAATTGATCAGCTGAGGCTGAAATCACAGGCTCTCGAACCAAAAGCAAATCTTGTCGCCTTTTATGGGAGTTCTTCTATTCGCTTGTGGGAAGATATGGAGCAAGCCCTCGCTCCCCATCACGTCATCAATCTTGGATTTGGCGGATCCTCTTACCGCTGGTGCGACTACTACTTCGAAGAGGTATTCCAGTATGTGAATCCACAACGAATCATTTTGTATGCCGGTGACAATGACCTAGGAGGCAATACGCCTCAGCATGAGATTCTGGGCTTTATCTCATCCCTACTAAGTAAAATCAAAAACAAATACGGCAACATTCCCATTGGCATCATCAGCGTGAAACCCAGTCCCGATCGGCTTCATCTGAAAGAAAAGATCGAACAATTGAACGCTCAACTGGTCTCGATCACAAATGCGCTTGAAGATGGCTCCTACATCAATATCTACCGGGAGATGCTGAACTTCGACGGAACGCTCCGTCCTGAATTGTTTGTGGAGGATCAGCTACACTTGAACCCTAAAGGCTACGAACTCTGGAAAAAGGTCATTAAAGATCATCTCGATCAAGTAGCCAACGACTCAGTAGCATAGCGCTGAAGCAACAAGCGCTTGGTTGTCATCGGCTTGGCTCCATGCGATCTCAATATCACCCGGATTTATCACCATGGATTTCCAATCATCGTAGGTGGCAACATTCCCCGTCAGTCTAACGGGTACACCCACAAATGGCAATACCTCCGCATTGACGGGCTTCATCTCTGGTCCATGAATGAAATAATAATCAACGAAAACGCCATTTTCTCGAATCGCTAGCAGTGGCGGCATTCCACCAGAAATGCAACGAATGGCACAGCTTCGGTGAACTGCCTTAAATGCAGGATTCATCACGCCAAAAAAGCATTTTGGATCCATAATTTCTCCCTCCAGGGTTGTAGCGCCCTTCATTACGACTTCACGCTCGAGCATAACTTGCTCCCCTGCACTTACCAAACTATTGGCTCCCTCGGTCAACTCCATTAAGTACTTGCCCTGGTAATGCGTAAGCATGCCACGTAAAGTAACCATTGTCCCCTCCTCCAGATTATGCGTTGTCATCATTTCCGTTAAGGTGGGACCCGGGCCCATTTTCCCAAAACCCACGATCGGAATTGTCTTGATACTCCCCTCTTCCTCCACACGGATACCCCAAACAGGATTCTTTACCAAATAACCGGATACTTCCTGTAACACTCCATATTCATAGGTGCTGTCAATGTACTTGGCTTGGTTGGTAACAAATAGTACCGCAACCAAGACCAATGACACCAGCCCTCCTATAAAGAATTGCAATCCTTTGCTTGCATAGCCTTTGGGAGCTTCGCCACTCCAACCTACATAAAAGTCGTCACTCATAGCTTTATTGGTTCAACGGCGGTGCCTGGTTCATTCGCTCTCGGGTCAATTAAGATCTGACTTCCTTCCAGTTTCAGCTGGTATGTCTCCACTTTTTCTGTAAACGGCGGAGGTGATTGCCCATTTTCCGGCAAATACTGATACCCGTGCCACGGACACGTGACGCATCCATCAATTACTTTCCCTTCGCCCAAAGGTCCACCCTGATGGCGACACACATTACTGATGGCAGATAACTTTCCATCGTATTTAAAGACTGCAACACGTTCCCCGCCGATGGTGAAGATCTTAGCACGGCTTTCCTGAATATCATCCACCTGGCAAACCGGAACGAACGTATCATCTGTCGCCATTTCTTGGTCTGTTGCGACCTCTTTGGATGCAGCCAGTAAGTGAAGTGACACGATGCCAAGGAAACCAGCGGCTAATACACCAAAAATTATCGGACTTGTTTCATTTTGAAGCGCACCCATCACCACATGCAAAATCAAGAGTCCATAGGCCACATAAACCATCATGTGAAGGGCCTTCCATGTTTTGAACCCCAGGTTCTTGAGCCAGAAATCGTGGCTACTGGTCGCCATCAACGCAAGAATGATCAACGCCACGAAACCCAATGTCTGAAACGGGAAAAAAGCCAATGAACCATAGTTGAGATTGGATAGAAAAATGGATCGAATGGCATTCATGTCCCCCAAGGAATGGAATTGCATGATACTAAAGCCACCGTGAATTAGTCCCATCAAAAACATAATGACCCCAAGATGCCGACGATTGTACAAGACGATATTGAACCTGGGGTTTAGTCGGGCCAAAGGGCCGATGCACAAAATCACGTGTAGCAAGAGTATTGCCAGCCACCCAAAAGAACGGATCAAATTGGTCTCAAAAGTTACCTGAGGATTCAGCGTGAGGTTTAACAAGGTGAACGTAGCGATGAATACCACGATCCCCACCAGGATCGCAATGTCGTATCGCTTCTTGTTCTTATTCCAAAGAATGGACGTGTAGGAGACACTCATGAGTTTACCTCCGTTTTAGGTTCCTCTCCGGCAAAAGTGGGTGTACTCATTCTAGCCAGAATTGCAATCACAGCTACCATCACGGCTATGACCACCCACAAGACTAAGTGACGTTTTCGTAAGCTTCTCGTCATGATTTTCGCAAAATTTTCATCAAGAGGACACCCCAAAACAAGACCACACCCGGAAAAATAATGAGCTTGAAATGCCAGGGTGTTCCGTTTGTACCTTCATCAAGTCTCGAGGCTCCGGCAATGTAGAAATAGACACTGAATAGCAAACCCAGTAGCAGGTAGCAGGCCATCGATCCAAGCAATATGTCAACTATGAGGGTGATCATGGGTTAACTCCAGCGTAATTTATACCGGTAAGCCTGTGCATGTCGTGATCGAATGTAGAAAGATCATCCATTGTCAAGCTCGTTACAGAATCATAGCCCAGGGAACGGCAAATAACACGCATCAAATCAGCTGA
>CAZQJU010000128.1:0-10078 GCA_964593185.1 uncultured Roseivirgaceae bacterium | reverse complement strand
AACCTAATTAACCCATCGATTAATCAGAAAAATCTTTTTGCACTTTGAGGCATAAATGTTTTTAGTCTCTTTTTATCGAACTCAGTCCATTGCTGTCAGCGGTGACTTCAGCAGAACCTCGGTAACGAATTGTGCTCGCTCCGGAGGCATTGGCGTTCAAATCATCTTGTGCGTAGACCTTGGCTGTTGAGGCACCCATGGCACTAATATCAGCATCTTCCACTCGGAAGTTGAAGGCATCTAGCTTGGATGCTCCGACCAGGTCTACTTCCAATTCTTCAGCTCTCCCCTCTAGAATCAATTCTGAGGCGCCTGTTAGGTCCGCACCTAAATAATTTGGAGACACATCGGCCCAAACTTCGGAAGCACCAATAATGTCAAAGCTGATGTCCGAATTACTGAAGTTTCGAACCTTCCCTTCACAGGCACCTGAGACCTCCAGGTGTTCCAGCTTCGGCATCAGAATGTATACTTTGATGCGATCAGATCTCTTTGCATTTCTCCACCAGTCCCAGTCCTTACGGTAGCGTATTTCCAACTCATCACCCGTCTGTTTCAAAAAAACTTCGTCCAAATCATCTTCGTCACCTTCTAAACGGACGGAGTAGTCATCACCTTTTTCTATTTCAAAGTCGAACATGGAGATCAATTTCACTTCATCAAAGTCGGTGAACTCGTAGGATTGAAAGTCATCAGATCCTCGTCGTTCGTCGCGATAGCTTTGATAAGACCTTCTGGAGCTCTTTTCACATGTAAGACAATTTAGACTTCCATCTTTTTCAAAGACCCAGTCATTGTCTTCCATGTCACGTGCCGAATAGTCATACATCCAAAGAGAGTTCCTCAAAATATCCCTTAACTCATAATCCATTCTAAATACTTTTCCGTACGGAATGTAGAATGTGGCGTCTACGTCTTGGAATCTAAAAGGAGCACCATCAAAGGTTAGGTCTGAGTCAAAGAAGAAATCCCCTCCGCTTTTTGTAACGTTGTACGTGACCGCTTCCGCATTGTTTCTGGCATCCGTTTTAGAGCTTCCCCTCGATTCAAAATCCAACTTCAGCTTATAAAAGGCACTATCTCGATGTCCGCGTATTCTTAGGTTGACGCTACTATATCGATCAAAATCAAGATCGTTGAGTTGCAAGGTGGGTGTTTCGCTTTCTACCAGGAAGGTCCTTTCCTCATTGTACGACCCATCTGCACTGAAGTCTCCGATGATTCTCGGAATGGTAATCGCCAATCCGATCATTCCAATCAACCACAGCCCAAACATACTCCATCCAACATAGGCCTTAGTAACCCATTTTTTCACGATGATTGAGATCCCGCACAAAAGAATCAATAATGCTGGAATCATGGATGCGAAGTAGGCACATACCACTGTAAATACGCCAAGGGAATTAAACAGTTCTGCAGCAGGGAAATCTCCAAATTCCACCCAATGTTCCATGGTACCACCTACACCGAAGACTACTGCCAATGAGATCGTCAAGGAAACCATGATGGTTGCTCCGATGAATACTAAGAAGACGCCAACCAAGATTCTCAAGGCCTCTAGAGCAAAGCGTAGGAACGGACCTAAGAGCTCTCCCAATGCTTTGAATATCATCGCAATCAACCGGAATGGGAATAACAGAACCTTAACGAAAGCACTTTCCTCACCATCCTTGGCATTGAAACTTTTCTTTACATTGTCTTCAATATTTGAAAGCGTGACTGGCTCTCCCTGCATTTGCATTTTCTCCGTTATGGTCTTGGCCTCTGGAGTAATGATCCACAATACGATGTAGGCAATCAAACCCGCTCCACCTAAGAAGATGGATACCACAAACAACACGCGCATCACTACAGGATCAATGCCAAAGTAAGACGCTATTCCACTGGATACGCCACCAAGTACTTTATCGTCACCGTTTCTGAAGAGTTTTTTGACAGCCTTATCATCCTCCAACGCGTCACTTCCAGGGATAGCAATCCAGAGGACGATGTAGGCTACGAAGATGAACCCACTTAAGCCCCAAAAGAAAATATTGAATAAAAGTGCGATCATGAGCAAACGAATCCAGATTGGGTCAATGCCAAAGTAATTAGCCAAGCCTGAAGCAACCCCACCAATTACTTTTCGCTTGTTGTCCCGATACAATCGTTTTGCCTTCTCATAGGCATTGCCTGATTCACTATTATCGCTACTTTCTTCATCCACTGTGTCTTTCTGCTGTTGCTCCTCCTGCTTGGTGGCCTCTTTCACTACCTCCGGTTCGGTTTCTATGGTTTCCTCAAAGTCTTTTGTGGTTCCCATAGTAGCAATCAGCTCCTCAACGTCTTCTTTCGTGATAATTTGCTTTCCATCATCCAACTTTGCCAAGAAGATCTCAGCGATCCTGCCTTCGATGTCTTCAATGATTTCCTTACTGTCCTCGAAGGACGAAAAGTACGTGTTAACAGAGTCTAGGTAGCTTTTCAGTTTATCAAATCCATCCTCTTCGATGTGGAAGATGATGCCGCCGATATTGATGCTTATGTTCTTTTTCATGTTAGTTGCCTTTATAAGTTACATGGATAGACCATGAGCTTTGTCATTTTTTGGTTGAGTTTTTGTGCGCAATGATTTTTTTGGTGGACCCTACTAATTCAGACCAGGTCTGATCCAGTCCCTTAAGAAAGTTTCCACCTTCCTTCGTCAAGGTGTAGTACTTTCTTGGTGGACCTGAACTTGATTCAACCCACTTGTAATCCACAAGACCAGATTTTCTGAGTCTGGTCAACAATGGGTACAGTGTTCCTTCCACCACCATAATTTTTGCGGATGTTAGTTCCTCCAACATATCTGAAGCATATACCTCTCCTCGAGATATGATATGCAAAATGCAAAATTCTAATATCCCTTTCCGCATTTGAACCTGTGTGTTTTCTATTTTCATTGCATTATTTCCTTAAGTGAAAATATATGGGCAAGGTCTTGGTTTCGGTTTCTTATACGGAAAGGTACTATGCATGGCCAAGTACTAGGTAAATATTTTTACTGAGGGATTAAATTTCTTGTAATATGAATATGCATTATGTAAATAATGCAATAAATGAACATTTTTTGCTTAGTCGTATTCCAATTGCTTTTTGACGAATTCGGGCAAAGGATAGGCAATGTGTCGCTAACTTTCCGTTGAATTAATGGGTATGCGCATCTCCGTCTTTGTAGCTGTATTTTTTCTGTTTTACGTATCGCTCTTTGCCCAGAATGAAGGGTCAGGTAGAGACAATACTCCCAAGTATAGCAATGAGTTTATGAACATTGGAGTGAGTGCACGGTCATTTGCGATGGGGTTCACGGCTGTGTCATTTACCGACGACGTTACTGCTGGGTATTGGAATCCTGCAGGATTGAACAGCATGGAGGCGGATCATGAGCTTGCTTTGATGCACTCTTCTTATTTTGGTGGGCTAGCAAATTATGACTATGCAGCCTTTGCGACAAGCATTGATGAGGAGAGTAAACTGGCCATTTCTGCAATTCGTTTTTCGGTCGACGACATTCCCGATACCCGATTCTTAGTGGATGTAAACGGATCGATCAATTATGATAACATAGAATTCTTTTCGTCCGCTGACTATGGATTTTTCATATCCTATGCACGTATGCTCCCGATTTTCGGTGGTGTGAAAGCTGGCAGTAATGTCAAGGTGATTCATCGAACTGTGGGTAGCTTTTCTAAGGCCTGGGGTTTTGGACTAGACGTCGGATTGCAGAAAGAGATAAATAAGTGGAACCTGGGCTTGGTCGCTCGGGATCTTTTCGGCACGTTCAACGCCTGGTCGCACAATGCTGAGGAGTTTGAGGAAATCTATGCCAGGACTGGCAATGACGTGCCAATTAATTCATTGGAGGTAACACTTCCCCGTCTGATTCTGGGGGGCTCCAGAAGTTTCATGATCTCTCAGAAGTTCGGGTTGTTGGCTTCCATCGACATGGATATGACCTTTGATGGTAAGCGAAATACCCGAATTAGAACGGATTTAATCTCCATTGACCCAAAAGCGGGGTTGGAGTTTGACTATAAACAGACTGCTTTTCTTCGATTTGGCGTTAATCAAATACAACAAATACGTGATTTTGATCGATCTACCTCGTGGACCTTCCAACCTAACATGGGTGTGGGGATCAAATTTAGGGATTTGGCAATCGATTATGCACTGACAGACATTGGGGATCTTGCTCCAGGTCTGTTTTCACATGTTTTTTCCATCAAAGTTGATTTCAATGTTGAGAAGTAAGCTCATCTCTCTTCTTGCAATCCTTTGGTCCATTCCGACTGTTGGACAATTTGGGAACGAGTGGATCAATCTCAATCAAGAATATTTTACATTCAAACTTGCCAAAGATGATTTTTATCGGGTTACAAGAGAAGAATTAGAGGCAGTAGGTTTCCCGGTGGGGGCCGTTCCGGCCAGCAGAATTCAGCTTTTTAGAGAAGGCGAGGAAATAGCATTAAACGTAAGCCTCAATGCGGATAACACCATCGACTATCTGGAATTTTATGGAAAGAAGCGAGATGGCAGTTCGGACGAAGCACTGTATCTCCCTGGAACGCAACCGCACCCGTATTACAACCTGTTTACTGATTCGGCAACGTACTTTCTGACCTATCTCCTGGGGAGTGGGAGTGGAAAACGAATGGGATTTTCAGCAGATCAGAATACAACAGGACTTACTCCTGAGTTATACCACCTAAAAGATTCCTTGGCTGTATTTTCGGAGTCGTATGCAGTGGGAAGATCTGTTGCAGAAAACATTACTTTAGGCGATTATGATAACGGTGAAGGATGGACAGACCTCTTTATTCGCAAAAACCAGTCAAGATCGTATGAACTTACACTCGATGGATTGACAGATCAGGGAAATATTCGATTTGAGACGGTGCTGTTTGGAGGAAATAACTTGGCACATCGCGTGAATCTACTGGCAGGTCCTGATGCAAGTTCTCTGGAAATTTTGGGCACCTCTCAGTTCACAGGCAGAACTTCTACAATATTTGTTTCCAACATTCTTCGCACAACGATAGGTATTGATAATGCGCTGTCATTACAAGTTTTTGACGAGGGTTTTCCTGATCAGACAGACGTGATTTCGGTAGGATACATTTTGGTTACGTATCCACAAGCGCTAAGCGTAAGTAGCACTCAAAACAAGGTCTTTAATTTGGATGATATTACCAATCGAAGGGCGTGGCTTCAGATCGGTACAACCAATGCTCCTGATTTTCGGGTGTTTAATGTAACCGATCCTGCAAATTCAGTGCGTTTTAGTTCGACGAATTTTTCTGATAGGATTGAGGTAGTCGTTAGTGATGTCGGTACGTCCAACAAGATCATGGTGGTGTCCAATCCTGCATCAGTCGGCACTATCAAGAAGGTGATGTTGCCAAACTACGAATTATCCGGTACAGATTACCTCATTATAACGCACCCCTTGTTAAGATCAGGTGAAGATCAGGTGGCTGCTTACGAAACCTATCGAGAAAGCGAAGATGGTGGTTCCTACAATGTGCAGGTGGCAGAAATACAGGATCTGTACAATTTGTATAGCTATGGAGACCCAACACCCCTTGCCATTTCCAATTTCATTCGCTATGCCAATGGCATAAGTCAAATAGGGCATGTCTTTATCATCGGAAAGGGTTTTAAACCTTTCTTGGACAATAATCCGTCGAATGTAACTGATCTCGTAGCTCCTGCCCGGATTGATTCCTCCTTCGTTTATGTTCCAACGTATGGAAATCCCGGTAGTGACATGATGTTTGTTTTAGGAATTAATGCAGACGAACGAATTCCGGGAATTCCCATTGGTCGACTAAATGCTACCGAACCCTCGCAGATCGCGAGCTATCTAGAGAAGGTTGCAGAGATGGAGGCACTTCCTTTTGATGACCTTTTTAGAAAAGATTTTCTGCAGTTAAGTGGAGGTTTAAATCAATCTGAAATTGATGATTTTTCTAAAATTATCCGTGATTTGGGAGCTGTTGTTGAAGATGACTTTGTAGGAGGTCGAACCTTTAACACGGGAAAGCAGTCAAATCAAAATGTAGAATTCATAGATATTTCAGATCGTGTTAACGAAGGTGTCGGCTATATCACCTTTTTTGGACATTCAAGCGGAACAGTTTCCGATATTGAAGTAGGTCTTGCATCGGATCCATCCTTTGGCTTTATTAATAAGGGTAAATATCCTATTTTCTTAGTTAATGGATGTGATGCGGGAGGAATATTCAATACCAGTTTCACGTATGGAGAAGATTGGATCTTTGAGCCGGACAAAGGGGCTATTAACTTCATTGCACACACAAGTAGGGCATTTTCCGAAACGTTGGAGAGATGGAGTGGCCTGTACTATCAGCTAGGCTTTGCTGATGATGAGTTCATTTCTCGATCCGTTGGGGAAGTGATGATCGAAGCTTCAAAGCGGTATTGGGAAACCAATAAGACGGAAACCGATCTTACACAAATAAGGCAAATGCAGTTGCAGGGAGATCCGGCCTACCGTATTTTCGGTGCAGATTTTCCTGATTATGAGATTGATAACAATGGTCTTTCCGCCAGCGCAATTGGTGCCAATGAGATTCTTTCCATCCAGGACTCATTTAAGTTGGACATTATTGTCAGAAATTTTGGCAGGACCATCAGCGATTCACTGAAGGTTTTAGTGAATAGAACATTTCCGGATGGTAGCATGGCTACATACGTTGATATGTTTGAACGACCACGTAGGGAAGATACACTTACGTTTATCATCCCGATTCCAGAGGACCTTGATAATGATGGTTCCAACGTGCTAACCATCATCTTAGATCCCGATAATCAGCAAGAAGAATTGAACGAAACCAATAACCAAGGCTCCATTGAGGTAAGCATTTTCAGTGGTAATACATTTAATCTATTTCCCATAGATAATGGAATCGTTTCATCGGAACAAGTAGAATTTCTATGGCAATCTAGCTCCCTCTTGGAGGAGACCAGAGCATATGACTTGGAATTCGACAGCCAGCCCGGTTTTGACGGCGCTAACTTAAGGACCTTCACAGTAAGTGGAGAGGTGCTCATGAGGCAATTTTTTGACTTCGCCAGCCTTACCTTAGAAGACACCACAACGATTTATTGGCGTACCCGATTTGCGGATCCCAGACCTGACGAATCTGATCAGTGGGTAAACAGTTCGTTCACATTGATTGACAATGCCGGTACCGGTTGGGGGCAACATGCTACATCTCAGTTGTTGTCAGGAAATATCTCGGGTATTTCATTTAATGAAGTTGCTGGTCAGTGGGAGTTTAACTCGTCCTCATCTCCCCTTGATTTTTTCACGTTTGGTGCTGAAAATACCACCTTTGGACTAGAGGACGTTCGTACCATTGTAGACGGTGTCAATTTGATTTTTACAACCAATCCATTTGACCCTCAGTGTAGCGAAAATACCTTTAATATCATCGCTTTTGACAAGGAAAGCGGAGATCCCTTTAATCCGATTTTGGTGCCGACGCAAGATGTACTTTCCACTGCTGTTTGCGGAAGAAGACCACAAAGAATCTACCAGTTTGCTGATTCATTACTGACAAGTCTAGATAGCAGATTCCCTCAAATCAACTTCATTGGCATCGTAGAGGCCATGGAGGTGGGAGACCAAATGATCATGTTCAATATTGGCAATGTAGATTACTCCAGTTGGGAACCAGAAGTCATTTCTGCGATGAATGAGATGGGGGTAAGTAATGCAACGATCTCGGCATTGACTGATGGACAGCCTGTCATCTTTTTTGGGAAAAAAGGTGCCCCCTTGGGAAGTGCGATTGTAGTCACTAGTGATGGATCTGCTGATCCTGTGACAGAGCAAAGCATATCATTACAGGAGAATGTGGTTGCCAGTTTTACGAGCGGTACTCTCCAGAGCTCCCGAATTGGACCCGCTAACTCTTGGGAGTCCTTTACCTACGATTTCGGAGAGGAGTCCAACGACAATGTCACACTAGATGTAATTGGTATCCGACCCGATGGTGGACAAGAAGTATTATTTACACAAGGCAGGACAGAGTTTGTAGATGTTAGCAATGTAGATGCCACGCTTTATCCAGCACTTGAACTTTCGCTTCAGTTCAATGATGAAACAGATCAAACACCTCCGCAGCTGAACTTCTGGCAGATAAATTACGAGCAACCCGCAGACGCCATGCTCTTGCCAGCAGTTAAACAGAGCGTGACGTTTCGGGAAGGAGAGGAAATATCCAGGTCGCTAAGACTTGTAAATACATCTTCATTCAGTTTTTCAGATTCCTTGTCGGTCATGGCGTCGCTGATCAATCAAAGTACAGGTGCCATGTTGGAAAGAAGCTTTCGTGTCGCGGCACCCATGCCAAATGATACCACACTTTTTGACGTAACATTCACTTCCATAAATATGGGTGGGTTAAACAATCTCGTTGTGGAGGCGTCGGCAAATGAAAACGAGGCTTACGGCTCCAATAATAGGTTCACGCTGGCGGGTGCGATAGAGGTTAAGGCAGATGAGACCAACCCTATTATTGATGTGACTTTTGATGGGTTTCACATTTTGAATGGAGACGTAGTTTCGCCTAATCCAACTATTTCGGTGCGCATGCGTGATGATAACCCACTACTATTGAAGACAGATACGGTGGGATTCAATATATCGCTGCGCATGCCGGGTGAAGAAAGCCAATTTCAGCGATATATTGAAGACAGATACGGTGGGATTCAATATATCGCTGCGCATGCCGGGTGAAGAAAGCCAATTTCAGCGGATCAGTTTTTCAGACCCTCGAGTGCAGTTCATTCCTGCCTCCGAAGGACAAGATTTTGAGGTAGAATTTCAGCCAGGTCCCCTTGAGGATGGAGTCTATGGACTGCAAATCCTGGCCGAAGATGAGTCGGGCAACGGTATTCGATCGGTAGATGATCCCTACGAAATAGAATTTGAGGTGATCAACGAGTCTACAATCACCCACTTTTATCCTTATCCCAATCCTTTTTCCACCAACTGCAGATTTGTATTCACACTAACTGGTAGTGAGGTTCCTTCTCAGCTAAAGATTCAGATCATGACAGTGTCTGGAAGAATCGTACGCGAAATCACGCAGGACGAAATAGGCCCGATTCGAATCGGAAACAATATCACATCATACGCATGGGATGGACGAGATCATTACGGGGATCAGCTTGCCAATGGTGTCTACTTCTACAAGGTATTTATCGGTGATGCGGGTGCAAACGATTTTGCTCATCGATTTACTTCTGCCGACCGTACGTTTAAGAATGGCTTTGGGAAGCTCTATATTCTTAGATAATCTTTGTAATTCCTTTTTGACCTAACCGATAGATAAGCTTATGCAAGAGCTGTGCGGTGAGGTAAGCATCTCCTAAAGCGGTATGTCTGTTCTCGATGGCAATATGATAGTGTTTACAAAGGTCATCTAGGCTTAAGTTGGACTGGCCCCCCACCGCTCTTTCGTATTTGACGGGATCAAGTCGTATCGCCATTTGTGCGGTATCCAGCACTTTGTTTTTAAGCTTTATGCCATATTTTTTTTGAAGCAGTTGGTTGATCTTTCCGATATCAAACGCAATGTTGTGTCCCACTATCACGTGGTTTAAGACGAAGCCAATCAGTTCTTCGATATGCTCATCGAGGTTTGCTTCGCTTTGATGTGCAAGTTCACCATGAATTTCTGATGATTTGCTAGACTCACTGAGGGGGTATTTCTGATCCAGTATGCGATTAAGGAATATTTCATTCTCAGTACATAATAATGCACCTAAGGTAATGATCGAGTCTGATTTTGAAAGGCCTGTTGTTTCGCAATCGAGGACGACATACCTACAATCAGGGGATGGCTCAATATTGAAATTTTGCTCCAAGTAGTGTTTTAACCAATCTGGCAGCGCGTTCTTTCTCTTCCGATTGAAAAGGGACAACATAACTAACCAAAATACGCTTGTTGAAACCTAACCTTTACTACATCCTGAACTTCTTTGATCGATAGAAAGGCATTTTTTAAAATTTGCTTTTCCAACT
>CAZQJU010000127.1:0-10128 GCA_964593185.1 uncultured Roseivirgaceae bacterium | reverse complement strand
TCGCTTCACAAGTGAGAAAGGTGTCGAAAATGAATCCCGTAGAAGGCCTTAAAACAGAATAAAATCAAGCACTATGTTTAATCTGGAAAATGAAATGCAAGTTTAGTTAAAGTCTTTTTCGCCGAAAGCCCTATCAGGTTGGTAAATGTGCTCAGTGGATTGGGTAACAGATTCCTGAAACTGGTAATTCTTTTGCGGCTTTCCAAGGTATCCAAAACCAACCTGCGGAAGGACTGAAGTCTGAATAATGGCACGGTGATACGCATTACTGAACCTTCAACCCTGAATTTTCCTTGAACTGATCTTCCAATGGCTGATGACTTTCAAGCTTTTGTTTCGCACGCTTAAAGTATTCTGAATCGACCGGGCGATTGAACGTATCCCAGAAGTTTTTCTTGTAGGTGAAGTATTCGCCCATCTCGTAGATGTTTTGATCTTCTATTGGATTTTCAAAAGCATAAGACTCGGAATCAATGTTCGTAATGAGTAGTTCATCAATGGACTCGGTACGGAAAATGGTTTTGCCGTTTTCGTTGCTGATCACCCTTCCTTTGCGATGCCAACTGGAGCGCTTGGGAACCATTCCTCCATTGTAGGAGGTATACTCATAAATGCTGGTTTGCTCATCACAAAAGAATCTGGCATCATCTTTCTGCTCCCAAGCCCAACTGAAATCACCTGCATTTTCAGGCTTCCAGAGGATGGTGATACGGTAGATCTCAAACGTTTCTGCCTTAATCAGCATTTGTGCATCGTGCATTCCTTTTTGGGATCCTACAGCATCAACGACATAGTAACAGTCAGCATCCTGATACTTGATATCGGCAATTTGGAAGTCGTACTTGCTCATCCCTCTGGGATTTAAGAAATCCGGAATCCAGCGCAAGGGATGCTGATTGACCAAATGCTCCAAATATCCATCGTAGATCTTCCACTTATGGTCTCGGAGATCTTTGCTTTTTCTAATCTGAAGGTATTCAATCTTTGCCCTTTTCTTGATAAAACGATCTCCGTGAATATGCACAGCAGCCTCCAAAAGCCTGCTAAATTGTCCATCTTCTTGAAAAGTGGTACGATAAAAGCCCGTGAGTCTAAAACGATCGGTCGAGAAATTCTTTGCTTTGGCCTTTATGGCTCTTTCCCAGATGTCCGCTGCAGACAATGAACTCACAATCACTTCTGTCAAAGTGGTTTCAGATTCGGTCAGGGAGATAAGGCCATCAGATCCGTCAAGTTGGGAAACGGCAATGACTTGCGTTTCAAAACCTACGCATGAAAATACAATGGAATCCTGCGCAAATTTTGGTGGAAGATTCAACACGTATTCCCCATCTATGTTAGTCAGGGTTCCAAACGTTGTTCCTTGCACATAGACATGTGCGAATGGAATTGGATCCTGTGGATCTAGTCCCTGCAGTTTCCCACCAATGCTGATGGTTTGCCCTATCGAAACAAACAGATTGAAAACCATAACAGACAGCGCTAAAATCCACTTTGCTACTTGGGTCATGATCGCGTATACTTTGTGTATAAAGACACAAGACTTTTAAGACAGTTGCACTGAGATAATCTATCTTTCTTCCCAGATCAATTCGATGCTTGATAAGAAACTTATACGAAAGGCCATGTTGGCCTACAGGAAACAGATGCCAGAGGCTGAGTATCAACGTAGAAATCAAGCGTTGACGGGCCATTTGCTGAAATTCCTACTCCAACTGGAGGTAAGTTCAGTTCATCTCTTCTACCCAATCATCAAGCACAAGGAGCCGGATGTCACCAGTGCTCTTGAGGAGTTATGGAGGGAAAATATCCAGACGGTCACCTCCATTACAGACTTTGGCAAACGTACAATGAGCCACTTTGCCGTAGACGCTTCAACCGTCTTCTCTGAGAATCATTTGGGGATACCTGAACCTCAAAATGGCATACATGTAGCTATGAATCAAGTGGAGGCAATTCTTGTGCCTTTAGTTCTTGCAGATAAGGTTGGAAATCGTGTTGGATACGGTGGTGGTTTCTATGATCAGCTGTTGAAGGAAACAAAAGCCATTAAGATTGGGTTATGCTTATCCAATCCGGTTGATAAAATCATACAAACTGATGATTGGGATATACCTTTGAACTACTTAATAACACCTTACAAACACTATACCCATGGCTAAGATCACACTAGGAGGGAACGACACAAATACCATTGGCAATCTTCCCGCAGTTGGAAGTGAAGCACCTGATTTTTTACTTGTATCCAAAGATATGAGTGAAAAGACATTGGCAAGCTACCACGGTCAGCAAGTGATCCTCAACATTTATCCAAGTATTGATACCGGCGTCTGTGCAGCATCGACAAAGAAATTCAACGAGGAGGCAGATAAACTAGCGAATACCCGCATCGTCTGTGTATCCAGAGATCTCCCATTTGCCCTTAATCGGTATTGCGAAGCAGAAGGAATCAAAAACCTGGACAACCTTACGAACTTCCGGGATGGCGGAGATTTTGGCAACAACTATGGTGTGGAAATCACAGATGGAGCATTTAAGGGACTGAATGCAAGAGCGGTGGTGATTATTGACGAAGAAGGGAAAGTGAAATACACGGAGCTCGTTCCAGAAGTGGGTCAAGAACCTAACTACGAAGCCGCGCTTTCGGCCTTGAATTAAGACAGTTCAGTCAGCCAATCAACCATTTAGGTTTCTTTTTTGAAATTCAGTGAAACTATTTAGGGGGCACTACGTCTTTCATGTGACTTATATATAGTACGGTCAAACAACTCAAACTTTTATCACCTTGAAACGACTACTACTGCTACTGGCAGTTTTACCAACCTTTCTTTTTTCACAAGAAAAGTACACCATTAGTGGCTACGTCAAGGACGCAGCAAACGGTGAGTCCCTCATTGGAGCCACGATCCTAATACAAGAACTTGGCTCAGGAAATATTACGAACGTATACGGGTTCTATTCGATCACCCTTCCTCCAGGAGACTACACAGTGGAATATCGATACATTGGCTTTTTGAAGCAAACACAACAAGTGTCACTCACCGAAAACAAGCGAATAGATATTGAAATGGCGGAAGAAGGTACTGCACTTCAAGAGGTGGTGGTTACTGCAAAGGCAGAGGATGAAAATGTAACCTCTACGGAAATGAGTGTTGCCGAGCTGGATATCAAGACGATCAACAAGATTCCTGCTTTTCTTGGGGAAGTGGATGTAATCAAGAGTATTCAACTATTGCCGGGCGTGAGTTCGGTTGGTGAAGGTTCTTCCGGCTTCAACGTCCGCGGGGGCAGCGTAGGACAAAACCTTGTATTGTTGGACGAGGCACCGATCTACAACACTTCCCATATGCTGGGTTTCTTTTCTGTATTTAACCCTGACGCGGTGAAAGATGTAAAGCTCTACAAAGGCGGTATTCCTGCACGGTTTGGAGGAAGACTTTCTTCTGTCTTAGATGTACGGATGAAAGAGGGGAATAGCAAAGAATTTGAAGCAAATGGGGGAATAGGAACCATCTTCTCAAGGCTAGCTTTGGAAGGTCCAATCAAAAAAGATAAAGCATCCTTTATCGTAGCGGGGCGAAGGTCCTACATTGATATTCTTGCTAGACCTTTTACGGACGTGTTTGACAATGGGGCCGGCCTCTATTTCTACGACCTAACTACCAAGGCTAACTGGAATATCTCCGAAAATGACCGGATTTATGTTTCCGGATTCTTTGGTCGAGACGTGTTCAATTTTGACGAAAACCAAGGGATTAACTGGGGCAGCAAGACGGGCACATTCCGCTGGAACCACCTGTACAACGATCGCTTGTTTTCGAACTTGACGTTCTACATCAGCGATTACGATTATGAACTGAAGTTTGGAGAAAACGAGCTGGATAAGTTTCAGTGGCAATCCAACATCACCACCTACGACGTCAAGCCGGAGTTTACGTACTTTATCAATACCAGGAATGAAATTACGTTCGGTGCAGAAGCGATTCTTTACCGATTTAGCCCTGCAGAAGCGAGTTTTGTGAGCAATGGTGATGCGCGAGAGTTTTCCGTTCCAAAGAAAAGATCGCTTGAGTACGGTGTGTATTTGGCCAATAAGCAGAACATCTCCGCGGACTTGGATTTAGAATATGGAATTCGTTTTTCAGGGTTTAGCTACCTGGGTGGATCTTACTATACATTCAATGACACCATCCCGGGTTCCAGAAGATTGCCAACTGAAGTATTCGAAGCAGATAAGTGGGAGACCATTGAGAACTACAACAATTTCGAACCAAGAATCTCCTTGAAGTATCAACTTACATCCACTTCTTCGGTTAAAGCGAGTTACAATCGAATGGCACAGTACATTCATTTGATTTCAAATACCACAGCTTCGAATCCGCTCGATATCTGGACTCCTAGTACAAACAACATTAAGCCCCAAACTGGTCAACAATGGGCATTGGGCTATTTTAAAAACTTCCAGGACAATACCTACGAGTTTTCCGTGGAGACCTACTTTAGAAGCACCCACAATCAATTAGACTACATTGACGGAGCAGAATTGTTCATCAATGAGTTGTTGGAAGGTGACGTGATCAGCGGAGATGGGCGAGCGTATGGGGCCGAGTTTTACCTGAAGAAAAATAAGGGAAGGCTGACCGGTTGGGTAAGCTACACTCTTGGCCGAACTGAGCTTAAGATTGACGGGATCAATTACGGCGATGATCAGCAAAACCGCGTTGGTCAGTGGTACCCAACACGATATGATCAACTGCATAATCTAAAAATCTCGGGCTTCTATGAATTGAACGACCGTTGGTCGGTTTCGAGTAACTTCACTTACTTGTCCGGGACTCCGACAACCTTCCCAACACACCAGTATCCTACGGGTGGTGGCTTCATCAATGTTCCTGAAAATGCCAATAACTCAAGGAACGATCTTAGAATCCCAGACTACCATCGATTGGACGTTTCCTTTACCCTACTTGGCAAAGAACTCGACCGAAGAGGTAATGTGAGAAAAAACAGGGACTCTTTGGTGTTCACCGTCTACAACATTTACAACCGTCGGAACCCATTTTCTATTTATTTCTGGCAGGGAGAGGACCGGGTACCGATGGGCGATCCAGCCCCCACCCGAGCTACTCAAGTATCTATTCTGGGTTCTTTTGTTCCATCTGTTACGTACAATTTCAAGTTTTAAGGTCATGAAAAACATTAAATACCTACTTCCTTTCTTGTTATTTGCCTGCAACACGGATATCTCTCCAGAATTGCCGCAGGCTGATGCACCGGTTGCAATTGATGCTTTTATCTACCATAAGGCAGAAGACCAGGTTATTACAGTCATTCGTGCCAATCAGTACTTCGATCGTTCGACCCCAGAAGGGGTCTCAAACGCGCAGGTGACAGTCGTTGATCTCGAAAACGATGATGTGTACTTCTTTGCGGAAGACACCCCTGGAAGCTACGTTTGGACGCCTGAGTCCCCTACGGATTCCTTCGGAATAATTGGCAATTCTTACCTGATGAATGTTGAATTTGAAGGTAGAACCTACAACGCACTTTCAAGCATCAACAGGGTAGTGCCTGTGGATAGTATCACGTGGAGATTGGAAGAGGAAGAACCCTTTTCTGATGGTGATTACTTTGTGGGAGAGTTCTGGAGTACCGACGCTCCGGGTGAAGGAGATGCCTATTGGATTAAGTCATGGAAAAATGGTGTGATTCTGAATAAACCCTCCGAAATCAATATCGCGATTGATGGCGCCTTTTCAGAGGGCGACAATGCGGATAATATCACATTCATTCCGCCGATTAGAGACGCAGTTTCACC
The DNA here is from genome assembly GCA_964593185.1 of uncultured Roseivirgaceae bacterium. Classification (GTDB taxonomy): domain Bacteria; phylum Bacteroidota; class Bacteroidia; order Cytophagales; family Cyclobacteriaceae; genus Ekhidna. The sequence goes on along the minus strand of CAZQJU010000127.1, from coordinate 4,310 downwards.
TTTTGAATTTGATGACGATGACGTGCTTATTGATCCATTCGTGATTGGTGATTCACTCTACGTGGAAATAAACTCTCTGACCCGTGAAGCCCACTTCTTTCTACAGTCGGTTCAAATACAAACGGACAGAGAAGGAGGATTTGGTGAGTTGTTTGCCACTCCACTTGCCAACGTCCCTGGTAATATATTTTCCAGTGATCCTGATGAAAAGGTCGTTGGCTTCTTCTCCATGTCGGCGTCGTTGGGGCTAGGAAGGGTTTTGACTGAGGAAGCCATTCGAGAAGTACCGGAGTAACAAGATAGTATCCAACACGCCAGAGAACGTTCTAAGTGATTTAGTAGTGCAACAAAAAAGCCGCTCTCTTTCGAAGCGGCCATGCCCAACAATCTATTTCGCTAATCAACTCTTCCACATTGGGATATACATAAGTATTTGTTAAAGCCATATGTTTGGAAAGAAGTGAAAAAATTTCCTTTATTTCCTAATAAAAAGTTAACGCACTTTTATTTCACCGGTGGAACAGTCCTGGTGACTATCTTAGTCTGCAATGAAAATCGGATTCACTACGCTCCTTTTTATCATCTGGGGCCTCCTGCAATTTGGCTGTACGGACAATTCTTCGTCTGATCCCGTATTTAGCTACTACCCAGACCATGCTACGTTCAAAAAAGGCTTTGTAAACAAGTACTACGAACACTATTACCCCACCAGCACCAGTCAATCTGCAAGTACCCGAATCGCCTACTTCCTGTACCAAAAAGTAGATCAGGACGCTTTTGTCATAAAAAGGTATAATGCAGGCTTTTGGCTTACGGGAATCCGCAACTACCATATAGCGCAAGGTCAACTCTTTCTCGATTCCTCGGTCAATATTCAGCAAACAGATACCACGATCATCGAGGTAGATAAAGGGTTGTTGCTGGATTTTTCGCAAGAAGCCTTGAGCGACTTTCACTACAAGGTGCAAGGTTCCTATGATAGCTACTCCTTTACCTACGAATCTCAGCAAGTTGGATCCCGTGATACCATAATCAACCAAAAACCTGCGAAGGTTTTTGAAGAGCGAGCATATCGTAAAGTGATGTCGACAGATACGGTAGAAAATAGTTGGATGACCACCTCTTATTACGTTGAAGAACTAGGGATGTATGGAGCAACCGAAACCTTTGATGACTTTACCTGGGAGGTGGAATTGGTAGAACAGATGCCCCTCCACAAATTTGAGAAATTGGCAAATCACAATGAAAAACGTGTCGCCTACATTGATCCTGCCGAAACACTTGATGATAATCCCAACTTCCAGATTTGCGGGAATGAACTGTTCATCGCAGATTACTACAATTCTACTCCGGATGGAGACTATCGGTATGGAAAAGCTGCATTAGTAGATTCAATATTAACAAATCTGGATACTGAAAAACTCATGAATCAGACCGGGATGCTCACGTTCCGGTTTGTGGTCAATTGCAATGGAGAGGCGGGAAGGTTTATCGCTCGAGGCTATGACTACAACTACCAACCCTATGAATTTCCAGACGTTACCGTAAATCATCTATATGATCAACTTCGAAGACTCAAAGAGTGGCAGCAGGTGGTTATTCGCGATGAACCAAGTGACGCGTACTTCTACTTCACTTTTAAATTATTCAATGGTGAAATCACTGATATTCTTCCTTAGTACCCTTTTAGTGCTTTCCTCCTGTACGCAACGTGAGTGGTACAAGAAGACCTTTACAGAGGAGGTGCGGAAACAGTATTCCCCACAGTTGAGGGCAGGACGAGGTTACTACTATCAAGGTTCAGTACCCGAACAGTTCCAGCTCAAGGAAGCCTTTTTGATGGACTCCACAGATGCTGACTTGTGGCGGGAATTTGGGACAGCACGAGTGAAACGAGGAATAGCTGACGAGATGGATTATTTCTATGCGGGAGCTGTTAAGCGAAAGCCAGAGAAGTGGGCAGGATTTAGAGGCTATTTGTACCTCTATTTCTATCGCGACTACCAAAGAGCCATTGCTGATTTCGACCTCGGCGACCAAGTGAATGGACAGGTAGATTACTCACAAGGTCAAAGCCATGACTACATGCGAGGAATCTGTTTTTATGGGCTTGAGCAATACGAAGATGCGCTGCTATACCTTAATCGATACATTGATAAAATCACTACTGAGGAGGGGAAAGACTGGGTGGATGTATATGCGCATCTATACAAAGGCCTGACCTTAGCAAAGCTTGACCGCTTAGAGGATGCACTTGTTGCTTTCGATGACGCCGAAGAACTGTACCCAAATCTGGCAGACTTATTTTTTCACAGGGCTAGAATCGCATGCACACGAAAAGACTATTCAGAAGCACTAGCACTGCTACAAAAAACCAAGGAGTATTATAATTCAGGCTATTACCATCAACGTCCCTATGTCGAGGTATTGGAGCAGCTGCACATGCAAGATATCGAAAAAATTGAACGTGAAATCAAGCGACGAATGACCAGTGAAGTCTGAGTAGCTTCCTTGAAATAAGGCAAATGTTCTCTAAGTCATATCTTACCCTAATATGACTTTCACGATTGTTTCCTAAGTAATAAATCAGCCAATATTTGGTATTTTATCTAATGTATTTGCTCTATTGATTAATTTGAATCAAAAAAGAGGCGTGTTCGTTGATAGTCATCAAATTTGTCACGTACGTTTTTACAAACACAAAGAACACGATTATGGAAAAGACAGGTTATTACATTTATCCCACTGTTCCAGGCTCTATACATGCATTCCGATGGGATGCGAGAGGGCGCATCATCAAGGATGTTGCACTAAACAATACTGAAGTAGACCGATTGGGTATCGCTGAGATGACATTGAATGTAACCAGCGTAGCGGCAATCACTGAAGATAATACTGAACATACCATGCTGAGATTTCAGCAACAAAGCAAAGTAAAGCTACATGGAATTGCGACAGGCAAGAGTACACGCACAAAACAAGTGCTTAAGCTGGCAACTGGTAGCTACAGCAAACTTAGGTTTTATATCAATGGAAAGATTTCATACCTATCGGATACAAAAGAAGAGCGAGGAATTTTCGGAATGGAATACATTGACTTTGAGTTCGAAAGTCCACTAAAAATAGAAGGTTACGAGTCTCCTGAATTCGTCTTTCGATTCAATTTTCTGCCGTTCAAGCGCAGAAGCTGGTTCAAGAATTTCAGACAAGCGAAACCAATGCACTGGCCTACTGCAAAATGGGCTTAGTTTAATATAGATTGTAAATAGCGAACACCCTGGCTATGGTAGCCGGGGTTTTTTGTTGGTGAAAACTAGTCAAGAATCTTATTCACTTTTTGATTGCCGGTAATGGCATCTACCATTTTCACGTAACTTATCTTTTTCCCGGATTCCGTAGAAACGTAGAAGAACTGTAATCCCTCCAGGATTACTTCACAAGTGCCTAGCTCATATCGATGAGCCATTACTCGATCTCCTTCCACAATAGGATGTCCATCCATATCGAGTAGCTCGGGAGGTTGAGGTTCAGGTGGTTTCTTTTTGAGGAACTTTAGCATCGGTACAGAGATCAGGAGTGCAATACTAAGCCCATGCACCCCAGAATGAAAAAAATTTTCCAACAATTGAACCGAGCCTTCTCACAAGTGTAAAGCTCAGTGAATAGTAACTTTAATAAACATGAAAACACTCATCGCAATTCTTGGCTCAATTCTTCTATTTGAATCGGGTAGTCCATCACCAATACCTTCTAAGATTACAGAATTGAAATCAAAAAACTGGTATGCAGAGAAAGCACTTGTATGGAAATCCTACGTAGAACAGCACACGTCGGATGAAGATGCTTGGTTGCATTACTTCGTATCATCTGAGTTTGCAGGAAAAGACACCGAAGAAATTCAAGCTCAAATCAGTGAAAAGTTTCCAACCTCGTTTTTAGCCCATTATACCAAATTCAGGGAATTGGGGTGGACCAATTCTGGCATAGATGAACTGAAGAAAGCCTTAAGCCATGACGATGCCCAGCCCATTTCTTATGAAGATCAACTGATCTATGCAGAAATTGAAAATGCAGACCGAGCTGCTGCTTCAAAACGCGTGTATCAGGCTGGACTCCTTCATTCAAGTACTTTGAACTACAGCTACAACCTGTTAATGTCGGTAGCCGAAGACGGGCTGCTGATTATGGATGGGTTACATCTCACGATTCCCATTTGGGTGTCCATTTCGGAGCAAGAAGAACTTCTGGACTTAGTAGTAAGGAGCAAATGAAACAAAAAAGCCAATGCAACATGTCATTGGCTTTTCCGA
>CAZQJU010000126.1:0-10366 GCA_964593185.1 uncultured Roseivirgaceae bacterium | reverse complement strand
GTGTTGATGATGAAGATATCAGGCTGATCTGAAAAAGCTACTTTAGCGTAGCCTCGATCTTCAAACATTCGTGAAATGGAAGATGTCTCCGAATAATTGAGCTTACAGCCTAACGTATAAAATGCGACCTTTTTCATCAAGGCCGCAAAGTTAAGTGATTGTCATGTGTTCTGGAATTTGTTACCGCTTCTTCATCAAGTAGTAGACAATTGCGGTAACAATACTGAACAAAAGGGCAAAGAGCGTCCAAAGAAGTTTGGCTCCGGTGCCCATTTTTTGCTTCGTCCATACATCGTAAATTACCCAGATAGCGCAGATCAGCGCAATGATTGCAATAATGTTATTCATGGTGTTAGGTTTAGGTTAGGTAGTAAGATCGTCAATTTCGATGACGAAATCAAATCAGTGCGATTACGATCTCCGCATGGGATAGTCAAGTTTATCCAATTCTTTTTCAATGAGCTTCTCAATGCGTTTCATCTTGTAGTTGTCCGCCCTACTCACCAGGGTTATTGCAACGCCGCTTGTTTTGGCTCTCGCTGTTCTGCCAATCCGATGGACATAGTCTGCTGCATCATTCGGCACATCAAAATTCACCACCAGATTGATGTCCTTGATGTCGATTCCCCTTGATAGCACGTCGGTAGCGACTAACGTTCTTAACTTTTTTGCCCTGAATTTTAAGAGAATTCGCTCTCGTTCGTCTTGATCAAGCATGCTCGATATTCCCCTGGCCTCTTCCCCTTTCTCTTTCAGGTTTTTAACAATTTCGGCTACTTTTCTCTTCGTGGAAGTAAAGATGAGAATGCTCTCAAAATGCTTGTACCTTCCGACGATCTTTGAAATCAATTCGATCTTAAACGGTTCCTCAACCCTAAAAACCTCCTGGCTGATGTTCTCGGCGGGCTTGGCAAGCTCCAGAGTAATCCGTTTTGGTTCTGTTAGAATACCTCTGGCTAGTTTTTCGATCTTGGGAGACATGGTTGCGCTGAACATCAGGGTTTGCTGGATGTTTGGGAGAAAGGTGATGATTTTCTTGATGTCATCGTAAAAGTTCATGTCCAGCATTCTATCAGCTTCGTCGAGAATCAGATGCGTCACAGAATCAAATTTTACATATCCAAGGTTAAGATGAGAGATGAGTTTTCCCGGAGTAGCCACAACGATATTGCTACCTTGAGTCAATGCCTTTTTCTGCTGGGCAAAATCAGAACCATCTCCACCTCCATAAATGGCGATGGAATGCACAGGAAGGAAGTAAGAAAACCCTTCAATTTGTTGATCTATTTGAATAGCGAGTTCACGCGTGGGGCACAGGATTAGTACTTTAACATCTTCGCTTGGTTCTTCTGCCAGGTAGTGAAGTGTGGGAATGACAAATGCAGCGGTCTTACCGGTGCCGGTCTGTGCACATGCGATTAGGTCTTTTCCCTCAATAATGGACGGGATGGCTTCTTCCTGTATGGGAGTTGCTTCGGTGAAGCCCATGTGCTCGATAGCTTCTGCAATGGAAGGGTTAAGTTGAAAGTCTTGGAATGTCATTGATGCTCAAAAGAAAATCCCCCAGGTGTTGGGGGATTATGTGTTAAAGATAATGTAAAGTTAGTGGAGCCATCCCTTCTCCTTTCCTTTTTTGGCAAAGAAAACCAGGTAAACGCCGATAGCGACAATGACGATCGGTAGGACTAAACCCGATGGCCCATAGACTTCTATTGCATTGGAAAGAATAAGTGAGTGGCCCACTTGACCAATCACTGCCACCAGTGATACAATGAGGAGAACATGAGCCTGACGCTTTCGAAGGAGAAGCAAGATACTTCCTATCGTACCACCCCATACGGCAGTTGCAAAACATGCAGTCACCCAAGCAGGTGTGTTTTCCATGTATTCTCGTTGATGTTCTGTCATTGAATCTAACATCTCAGGCGTGGCAAATGCCTGCATGAGGTAGTTCGCAACACCTGAAAGGTTCCAAAGAAGTGCTACTGCACTTACAATCCAGAACCACACAGGTGGTTTAGATGAGTCTGTCATATGAATTGTAGGTTGGTTATTTTTAAATATAATTGAATAAACGTTAGCTTTTTGTATGAAATGGACATCTCTTATCCTCCTTACGCTGTCATTTTGTGGAAGTGCGCAGTACCTTAAACCAGGAAAATGGAGGGGGGTAATACATTACTCGCAGCAAGATGTTCCATTCTCGTTTGAAGTAAGTTATCCGGACGGTTCATTACCCACATTTACCTTTATAAATGGAAAAGAGCGCAGGGAAATCAGTGAAGTTAGATGGGAGAATGATAGTATACGAATCCCATTGCCCCCTTTTGATGTGGAAATCAGAGCGTCTGTTACGGCGACTTCCATGCAAGGGAGTTACGAGAAATTCTACCGAGGCACCAAATTTGGGTTTTCAGCCGAGTATGGGCTCCCGAGGCTAATGAAGAAGAGCATTCGGCCCTCCCCTCCGGTGGAAAAGCAATGGGACGTGACTTTTGAGGAAGGGACACCAAACGAATCAAAAGGAGTAGGTCTTTTTGAACAGGTGGGCGAGCGCGTTTTTGGTACCATCATGACGACTACAAGTGACTATCGCTACTTTGAGGGAATCATGGATGGCGACTCAATCAAACTCTCTTCTTTTGATGGTGCTCATGCATTTATGATTCTCGGCAAGAAGATCGACGAGCAGTGGGAGGGTTTGTTCGTTTTTGACGAAGGTTATAGTGAAAAATGGATTGCAGTCGCGGACGCTGAAGCGGAAATTGAGGATCCATTTGAACTTGTGAAGCTAGAAAACGGAATACATAAACCCTTCTTTGACTTGTTGGCAGCCGGTAGTGGAAAGGGAACCATAGATCCTTCAAACTATCAGGGTAAGGTCCTAATCATTCAGGTGTTCGGTACCTGGTGTCCCAATAGCCACGACGAGACAAAATATCTGGTAGATTGGTACAACAAAGAGAAACCGGAAAATGTGGAGCTTCTTGCTTCGTCCTTTGAAGCAAATTATTCTCAGGAATACGGTTTGAGAAGAATTGAAGAATACAAAGCAGCAAACAAAATTCCATACGAAGTGGTCTTGGGTGGACGACTTAGCAAGACTGCTGCAGCCATGCCCTTTCCTTTTATTCGCCGAATAGAGGCGTTTCCAACCTTAGTATTTGTGGACAAGCAGGGGTATGCAAGGTATGTGCATAGCTATTTTAATGGCCCAGCAACGGGGCCTTACTATGACGCTTTTGACAAGCGATTCAACGAGATCATTGACGAATTAGTCGCTGAATAACTAGTCCGGTTGAAGTGCTGGTTCACGAATGACTTCAAAGAAATCCTCTTCCTTGAGAATGGCAAATTCTTGATTTCCTCCATTTGCGGAATTATCATGAATAAACCACTGGCTTGTTTCAGCCAACACATATCCTTTACCGTAGTCACTCTGAACCAGATCACCGATTTTAATCCTCTTCATGTCAATCGATAATAGGTTTTCAGTATCTCTAATGTCAGCAATAATTCTGAGGTAAGTCTAACTTTAGTGAATCAACTTGTAAATAATTATTCAATTAGTCTGTTCTTTTACAAAAAATCCGCCACGTCGGATAGACAACCGTCTCACTTAGGTCTACCCATTCGCCCACCCAGTTGTATCCTTCTAAAGAAATATTGGAAAAAGTGAGCCGGTATTTCCCATTCATTCCGTTCGGAGCTACTTGATCCCTTCTAAGTACAATAGTTCCATCTTCTGTTTTGTTCCCTTCCCAGGCAGATAGGGTAGGTGTAGCCACAGAAGATGTATAGTAGTGTACATACCATCTTAGGCTATCGGCATTGTATTGGCGAATGCTTCCGCTATGTATTCCGTCCTCTTTTAGGGTCATGTCTTGTACGGCCGTACCGTTCATGATGTATTTGAAGGTCCACTTCATGTCCACGGTATCCGCCCATTGATTTTGATTTATACGACTTACTGATTTGCAATCGCATGTACCAATGAGTTTCTGAAAATCGCCAACCTGTTTTGGAGCTTCAGGATTCAATCTACCGTACGGAAATGCTGCACTGGGTTCGTAGTCGAAGTTTTGACTAAAGACATTCAGGCATAGTAAGAGGCTGATTAGTTGTAGTAGGTTTTTCATGATCTTTTTTAGCATAAGAAATCCTTTGAACCAGTGACCTCCTACTTTTTGCAGTTGATGTACTGTTTTATGCAGTAAGCTGCAAGCTACTGCTCGATGAGTTCGTTCTTCAGCCGTTTGATTCCGGTTTTTGATAGGGGAACTAAAGACTTGTTTTTCAACCGTATGGTGGAAGCACGGTAGTTGATTTGATCAATGTAGTGCAGATTCAAGAGTGCGGATCGATGAATTCGGATAAACCCGTATGCAGCAAGTTTCTTCTCAAGCACTTTCAGGCGTTGCCGAAGGGTAAACGAATGTTCTTCCGTATGGACCTTGACACAATAATCGTCCGACTGAATCCAGATGATTTCATCGATGGGAACAGATTTAAGGGAATAACCGATTTTGATTTGCAGGTGGGGCACTTTGGAGGTAGCAGCTTGTTCTTTTAGTTCGCTATTGGTTCGCTTCAGCTCTCGGATCTCAATCAACTGTGCCTGCATCGATTTTTCTTTTACGTAACTAGCGATCAGGAGGTAAGAACCAGCCAGGGCTAATAAAAAGGTGAGCCCCTTCTGATAAAAGAAGAACTGAAAAAACTCGAAAAAGACGGCAAAATTGAGGTCTACCTCCTGAGTGGCGAGGCTGTGAAAACTTACCAGCAATAGTGAACACAAATGGCTTACCAGCAGTACCAATAAAAAAGGAAAGTCAAGAAGGTTCTTTTCCGGTGATTTAGTAAATGTACGATGTACCAGAAAAAAGAATGGCGTACTTACCAGTAGCCAAATACACCATCGCCATAAATGACTAAGCATTAATTCCAATAATGAGAGCGAAGTGTTTTCAGGAATCAGGTTGAACCTTGTCAGGTAGTAGTACTGTTGTGCCGCATCGAATCCAATGAGGAGCACCATAGCGAATGCAACAAGGTACAGCGTGTTTTTTTTCACATCCCAACCAGAATAAAAGGTGCCCAGTAGTACGGCTGTGCATAGTCATCACTATTCAGCAAACTAAGTTTTGCTTGCCGTAAAGCTGTATTGTAGCCATGGTGATTATTGTGCAAATTGTACTTGTAAAACTCAATCATCATTTGCGAGGTAGACGCATCAGCTACCTGCCAGAGTGAAACAATGATATTGTTTGCCCCGGCATATTGCAATGCTCTGCTAAGTCCAACGATGCCTTCTCCCTTGGCGACTTTCCCTAGTCCGGTTTCGCATGCCGAAAGGGTAACGAGGTCTGCATTGATGTCGAGATTGTATATTTCACCGGTATAAAGGCTCCCATCCTGTTCGTTTCCAGCCGATAGAAATATCCTGGACAAGGATGGCTCAGATTCATTTACCAATCCGTGTGTGGCAAAATGAAGATATTGGTAGCTGCCTAGTTGCTCTTGTTTGAAATTGTATTCACTGGCTTGGACCCCCATTTGAACTTTAGGAACGCAATTGTTGCCGCGAAACAACAGCTCTATTTCCTCAATTTCTGTTTCTGATCCGGGCAAAGAACTCATCTGCAACTCGTCGTACTTGAAGTCGATAGGAGCAACGAGCAGAATCTGTGGATTGGTTACATCCGAATCCATCTCTCTGTTGGAGAATAAGGTGGCAGAATAATCGTATGAAACGCGGTAGTCTTGCATGAGATACCTTTTGCTTTCTTTAGGATTCAGTAATGCTTCGAATGGAATTGTGCCCAAAGCGCCATCAGGTAGGATCACCAGTTGATTGATGTAAGACGGTAATCTGGGAATGAGCTGATCGTAAAGCGACCGGGAAGTCTTCTCGAAAGAATTTTCGATCTTAAACTTTATCGCATTTCTCAAACCTTTGGGTAATCGATCAAAGTTGTCGCCTTTGGTCGCACGCTTGGCACTGATCCCCTTTTTGGTGATGATAAATGTGTAGATCTCGTCCTTTCCGATGAAGTACGATAGCAAAGCGGTACTCTTGTTCAGCTTCTGCGAGACCGTCTCAGAATTAGCAATCTTTTGGTCATACTTTAGCTCAAAGTAATCAGGGTACTCAGTTTCAAGTTGCGTGATGAAGTTTCGGTAGCTATTTTGATACGAAAAGAGTAGATCCTCCAATTCTTGCTTGGCTTCTTCTGAGGAGGCCAGCTCTTGCTCTAGGTATGAAATCTCGTCCTTGAGGCTGTCTTCTAGGATCAATAGCGCAGGTGGGATGCCAGCGAATTCCTTCGCCTTTGATTCTGTAATCGCTTCTAGTAACACAGATGATTTACTTCGTTCGCAGAATTCAAATGCACGCTCCAGGTATTTTTTCTTATTGAAGGAACCTTCACTTAAGTTCAACGACAATTGTATGCCGCTCTCATAAATCTCCTTGGCTACGTTGCCAAGTCGGAGCTTATCTTGTTCGTTAAGTCGCTTCCTGCGAATATTCGTGATCAACTCATCACATTTTACATACGTATCAACGGCACTCACGAGGTCTTTTACATTGAGTGACTTTTGATAATGAAGGTACTCAAGACAGGTAGCTTTTCCACGAAGACTGGTGAGCAGGACATCACCGTTTAAATAATTGGTTAGTTGTGGAAGCTCATAGTCATCCTGAAAGGTTTGATCCGGTAGGTTCGCATAGACTGCCTTCTGATAAAATGAAAGGGAAGTCTTAAACTCTTCCTTTGAAAGGTATAGTTCACCGATGAGATAATAGGTGTTTGCAACTTCTTGATGTTTTTCACCAAAAAGATTAAGGTATATCTGGAGCGCTTCTTTTTGACTAAGTAGTGCGGTTTCATACTTTTCCTGATCTTTTTGTATTCTGCCAATGATGGAAATGACAAAGGCCACATTTGTGTTTTCTTTCCCAAATTCCTGTTCGTAAATGGACCTTACCTCGCTTAATTGGGTAATGGCTTCCTCGTAGTTCCCTTGCTCTCGATTGGCAAATGCGATATTTATTTTTGCCCGTAGCGTTCTTCTTGCAGCACTTCCAAGTTGTTTTTCGTAGATGCTCTGCGCACGATTAAAGTAGATTACCGCTTGGAGTGGGTCTTCAATGGCATAGACTCTTCCCAAGTTGTTATACGAATTGGCCACTTCTACGGACTGCGCTCCAAATAGTGTTCTTCTTAGTCTGAGTCCCCTTTCAAGGTATTGAGAGGCCAATTGATTGTTTTCATTGTTTGTGTAAGCCAGGCCAATGGCATCAAGACACCTTGCTTTGGCCGCGTTTTCGGCAGCAAACAGTTGCTCAGCCTCCAATAAAATTTCCAGGGCTTCGTCGTTCCTGGCTAAATTTAAGTTGCTTAGACCTAAAAGGGCTTTTGCTTCAGCAATCAATTCTTGCTCCTGCGGAAGCTCTTCTTCCAAAAAACCGAGTGTGCTGGCAGCAAGACTTCGTGCTTGAAAGGGGTTACCAAGCTGAACTTGGTTATAAATCATCTTTAGGTGGGTTGCCGCGTACGCTTCGAATTGATTGTTGGCGTAAAAAATATCTGCCGCAGCTCTGTACTTGGAGTAACTTCCGGAAAAATCGCCAGCTGCTTCCAAAGAGGTGGCTTCCTGAACGAAGTTCTCCTGTCCCAATGCCTGAAAGCTGAGCAAAAAAATACTTATCTGAAGGGCTACTTTCATGGTTAGAATTTGTAGATATAGCTAACGCTCCAAACATCGTTGCGGGTTAAACCATCTGGATTCACATCCCGGTCTGTCACTTTGATGCCTCGGATGATTTTAATTCCATTGTTTACATCAAATTGATAGCCGAAACTTCCAAGTACTGACAATGCCATCCCTGTAGTGCCATCAATTTTAGATCGTTCAGTCTCCATTGGCGCAAATCCTTCGTCCTTGGTAACGCGCCATATCGGAAGTGCACCAAGTGAGAAGTTAAAATTGGTAAAACGCCAGTTTCGCTCGATTCGCAACATGACATCGATGCCCCTTTTCAGGTCTCGTCCAATGTTGTGTGATTGTAGATACTCCGGATCTGGATACCCTGGAAAATCAGGCCAGACGAATTGATTGCCATTTTCGGTCAGGGCGACTTGTACCCCTGTTGCGAACAACCACTTTCCGCTGATGGCACTGATTCCTGCAATCGCATCAAAAGATCCAAGACTGTTCTGATAGTACATATGTAGCGGAACGTCTCTACCGCCAGTAAATTCATTATTTACAGTCTTATTGGCATCTCCGGAGGGGATTTTGGTACCGAGTGTCCCATTGATGTTCCATTTCTCTGTTGTTTTCAACGTTCTTGTATAGCTGAGAGAGATGTCACTCAATCCTCCGTTTTCTCCAAGGTTGCCTTTCGCCCATTGGTAGGGTACCTTGATTTGAAAGGCGCTGTAATCGTTGATACCTAAGTTGAAATCTACGGTTGCTGCATGGATCACAGCAGTCAGCAGACTGGTACCTCGATAGTAGTTAAACTCAATGGATCGCAGTTTAATGTCAATGCGTTTGTTATAGCTCTGATCGGGCTTCATAGCTCCCATTGTACAAAAGCCTGCATCACTACAGCCTTGAGAAAAACTCCAAAAAGGCAAACTTGCCAGTATCGTAATGATGATAAATCGCATGAGTCGTAGCATTGAGTTGTACAATTATACAAAATCACTAAATCACATTTTTGGAATTTTTTTCTTTCTCGATTAAACCTTTTAATCCGACGTTGGTCAAAGGGCCAATCAATTAAGAAAACAACAAAATGATGAATACGAGAATTATGAAAAAGCTAATGTTGATCCCAGTGATTGGAATGATGGTACTTTTTTCTTCATGTAGCGAAGATGGAGAAACTACAACTGATTTGGTTCAGGAATTTGATTTGGAAGCAGAAGCGACCATTGAAGCAAACTATGAAGACGTAGATGACATCGTCAACGCAGGCGTAGAGTCACAGGATCCCAACGGAAGGGTCGTAGAAGATGAACTGCTGGATGGAGCCACGGTTACCCATGATAGGGCTAACAACATCATCACTGTTGATTACGGTGAAGGCGTAGAAGGTCCGGGTGGTCGAATTCGAAAAGGAAAGGTCATTATTACCTATAATGGATTAAGATGGGAACCGGGATCCTTCCGACAGGTTACGTTCGAGAACTTTTCAATTGATGACGTACAAATTGAAGGCGTGCGCAGGTTGGAAAATACCGCCGAAAGCACCGATGACAATCCTGAATTCACAGTTACCCTGCAAGGAGGCATGCTTACCTTCACTGATAGCACTACGGCCTCAAGAGAAGTAAACAAGGTAAGAAGCTGGCTAAGAGCTGCGAATCCACTAAATGATGAAGTCAGTGTAACGGGGTCGGCGAATGGAAGTCGAAGAGATGGGGTAAACTACAGTGTAGAGATCCTGGAGCGAATCGTCTACAAGAGAGACTGTAGAAGAGCTCGAATTTTTGTTCCGGTGGCTGGCGTAAAACAAATCACTTCAGGAGACAACGTCGCTGTCATTGATTACGGAGACGGAGAATGTGATAATATCGCTACAGTGACGATCAATGGTGGGGAGCCTACAGAAATCACCTTGACATTGAGAGGAAGAATATAAGTGTTGTATAGTTAGTATTTTCTTTCAGGTAGGTAAAGCCTCGTGAATCTCTGGATGATCGAGGTTTTCTTTTTACTGTACACCAGTGAAGGCGTAACTAATGATATTTGCGCCCATTTTCAGTGCCTGAATGCGCAGTTCCTGAGGGTCATTATAGACCGATTGATCTTCCCAGCCATTCCCAAGGTCTGACTCATAAGAAAAGAAACAAACCAAACGTCCTTCATAGATGATCCCTAAGCCTTGTGGAGGTTTGCCATCATGCTGATGGATTTTCGGAAGTCCTTCGTCAAAGTCAAACTTTTGGTGATAGATGGGATGACTAAATGGTATTTCCACAAAGTCCAGTTCGGGGAATACTTTCTTCATTTCCAAACGCACAAATGGTTCCAGACCGTAGTTATCATCAATGTGGAGAAATCCTCCTGATATCAAGTATTTTCGGAGGTTCTTGGCTTGCGATTCTTTAAAAACCACGTTTCCATGCCCTGTCATGTATACATAAGGATACAGAAAGAGATCAGGGCTTCCTACTGCGACGATGTCTTCGGACAAGGCCAAGTCCGTGGTCAGGATCTCATTGCAAAATTCAATCAGGTTTGGCAAGGCAGTTTTGTTGGAGTACCAATCCCCACCCCCGTCGTACTGAAGCCTGGCAATCTTCACTTCTTGGGAAAGTGCACAAGAAACGGTACCGATGAAAAAAAG
>CAZQJU010000125.1:0-10486 GCA_964593185.1 uncultured Roseivirgaceae bacterium | reverse complement strand
CCAGTCTATTTCCGTCGAATGGAAGTCGATTTGTTGATCCGGATACCGATTTAGTCATTGAATTTGATGAGGTAGTAAGTGCACTTACCGGGAACGTTGAGATCTACTACGACGATGATCTGCTATTTGAGTCTATCAATATAGCATCTGCCACAGGATCCGGAACCACTACATTGACTTTTGACCCGATAGGCACCTTGGATCTGGATCGCGGTTACTATGTCACGATGGATCCTGCTATCGTAGAAAATGGATCCAGTGACTCTTTTGTCGGAATAAACAATCCGGGTACATGGTCTTTCAAAACCAATACGCCAAATCCGGATTCGTTGGCGCTCATTGCTTTATACAATTCTACCAATGGAGCTGCCTGGTTTAATAACTTCAATTGGCTGCAAAATGGGCAACCTATCAGCACATGGAATGGTGTAACAGTTCAAGATGGAAGGGTAATCAATCTGGAACTGGGAAACAACAACTTGACTGGGACACTACCAGAGGAGTTAAACAATCTTGATTCCTTGCGAACCCTTGGGCTACAGCAAAACAATCTCATAGGCCCTCTTCCTTCGGATCTTTCCGGGCTGACTAAGCTACAAGAGTTGAGGATAGGCCAGAATAATTTGTCCGGCCAACTACCTGATTACATTGGCGATTTTGCGGATCTTGTACGGTTTGGGATGTCCCAAAATAGCTTTTCAGGGTTTGTTCCCACAAACTACAATCAGCTCACGAACCTGGACCGCTGGAACATTCGGGAAAATTTGCTGGATTCACTGCCCGACTTATCGAATTTGACGCAAATGACCCTTTTTGATGTGTCGTTTAATAAGATAGATGACGATGACATTCTTTTGAATAGTGGAGTCATTACGCAGAACGATGGACAGGCTGTACCTGTCCTGACAAGTGATTCGCTCGCGCTCGTGGCGCTTTATAACTCGACCGCAGGTGCAAGTTGGTTCAATCAAAGCAATTGGTTAAGTGCCTCCACCTCTTTCTGGAATGGCATAACCATTGAAAATGGGAGAGTCGTTTCGATTGAGCTAGGAGGGAATAATTTGAACGGGACCCTCCCGGATGAGCTAAATGATTTAGATTCCTTGAGGGTCTTAGGACTTCAACAAAACAACCTCAATGGTTCATTACCAGCGGATCTATCTGCACTTGTCAATTTACAGGAACTGAGGATTGGCCGAAATCGACTGTCCGGTACCCTGCCCGAGTACATATCTACCTTTAGTCAGCTAAACCGGTTTGGAATGTCAAACAACCTCTTCACAGGAAGTATTCCAGCTAGCTATGCCAACCTATCCAACTTAGGTAATTGGAATATCAGTTCAAATGAATTAACAGGGCTACCGAATTTATCTGGTATGACACAGCTGTTCCAGTTTATCGTCTCCTTTAATCGAATTCCCGACGCAGATATTGCTTTGAATGCCAATGTAATTACCCAAAATGACGGTCAGATAGACGTATCTTCTAACATCACTGTAGATACTACTTGGTCTGGTGTTGTGGTCATCAAAGGGGGCATCTTTGTAGAGCCTGGTGTAACCTTGACGATCAATCCGGGAACCATTGTGAAAGCCACAGGTTCTCCTGATACGACCTACTTAGCCGTTGCAAGAGGAGCCTCCATTGATGCTGTTGGGACTTTGAGCGACCCAATAATTTTTACCAGCACCTCGGACAATATACAATTAGGAAGAAAGACAGGAGATAACTTAAGCTCTTTCGATCGGGGTTTATGGGGGGGATTGATTGTCCTGGGAGATGCAGAGATATCGGAAATCAGCGATATTGGTCAAGCGCAGATAGAAGGTATTGATTTTGCCGATCCGCTTAATTCGTATGGAGGAAGTTCTCCTACTGATAATTCAGGGTCTTTACAATACGTATCTATCCGGCATTCTGGCTTGGACATTGGAGCGGGCAATCTAATCAATGGATTAACCTTGGCAGGAGTAGGGTCTGGAACACTAGTGGACAATATTGAGATTTTTGCCACTGCAGACGATGGGATTGAGTGGTTCGGGGGAACTGTATCTGCTACAAATCTTGTGGTGAATTCCACCGGCGACGATGCCATTGATACAGACCAATCCTATGCTGGTACGGTAGACAATTTCTTGATACAAGAATCCGGCAACAAGCCACTCGAATTGGATGGGCCTGAAGGAACTTTCGAAGGTGCGGGTCATTTGATCATGAACGGCTCGATCAAAGGAACTTCAGGGAATGCGTTAATTGATGTAGACGCAAATACGGATGCAAGTATTCAAGATCTCTATTTTTTTAGTCTGGATGGTGTCCAAAACCCAGCAATTGAAACATACCTTGATTATTCAGCAAATTTGAATGGATTTGCCATTTCAAACCTGGAAGCGACACTTCCCGGCGGATCAATTCTAACCGACTTTTTCACTGACGGAAGCGATGCTCTGGTTACAGAAGTGGTGTTGGGGGCAAATACGGTTGGAGCAACTACTACCGGATTCGATTGGACATATTCTGCTATCAAAGGAGAATTAATTGATTTTGGAATCGCACCACCCCCGATATCTACATCGGATTCATTAGCGTTGGTTTCTCTTTATAATGCCACGAATGGATCGAGTTGGAATAACAACTTTAACTGGCTTTCAGGAAATGTTGACTCATGGTATGGAGTAAATGTAGTTGAAGGTCGGGTAGTCAGTCTTTTCTTGAGTGGAAACAACCTCTCTGGTACAATTCCTACAGAGATTGGGGACTTGGATCGCTTAGAAATTCTTGAGCTTTCATCAAATAGTCTTAGTGGGAACATTCCTTCCTCCATTGACAATCTAGACAACTTGAAGCAGTTGCAACTTTGGTCCAACGTTCTCAGCGGAAATTTACCTGCTGAACTGGGAGGATTGGCTTCATTGGAACTGCTGGATATAAATGGCAATCAATTTACCGGCAGTATCCCGCCAGAATTAGGTAATCTGTCAAATCTAAGAATACTTAATCTCCCCGCAAATCAGCTTTCCGGAACTATACCCATTGAATTAGGTAATCTGACCAATCTTCAAGATCTATGGCTGGATAACAACCAACTTACCGGAAGCATTCCTGCCGAGTTTAATAATCTTGTTAATCTAAGGACGTTGGCGATTTCCCGAAATCAACTTAGTGGAAGTATTCCTGACCTCACAAACCTTGGAAATCTGACCGAGATAAGGTTAGGACAAAATCAGCTGGATGGCCAAATACCCTCATTCATTGGCGATAACGCTAACCTCTTCAGGCTAGGGTTGGCCAACAACGATTTTATTGGTGCGGTGCCAGCCAGTTTTGCGCAGCTTACAAGCTTGGATCGAATCAACATTCGGGAGAATCAGTTAGAGGATCTTCCAGATTTATCGGCATTGACTCAAATAACCTTCTTCGATGTTTCTTTTAACAGATTTGGTTCCGATGATTTAGCTCCGAATTTAGGCGTCATTACCAACAACGACGGTCAAATAGGGCCGGTGATTGAGGCGGATTCCCTGGCCTTAATTGACATTTATAATGCTTTAGACGGCCCCAACTGGTTTAACGGAGGGACGTGGCTTAGTGACACGTTGGTAGCTCTTTGGGAAGGTGTGGTTGTTGATAATGGCAGAGTCACCCAGTTGGACCTCAATAGTTTTGGGGCCTCGGGAGAATTTCCCGCTGCACTTGGAGATTTGACAGGGCTAGAAACGCTGGGTGCGGCAAACAACCAAATTACAGGAATTCCCGAAGAAATCGGTTTACTAGTGAACTTGCGAAATTTATATCTTGACGGTAACCTTATCGAAGGTTCGCTTCCGCTAGGGCTGGGCAATCTCACCTTGCTGGAACAGGTTTATATCCAAAACAACCTCTTTACGGGTGTGATACCGGACACCTTGGGCAACCTTGTGAACCTCATGAATTTATGGATTTCGGATAATCGGCTCACAGGTGCTGTCCCTCCTTCACTAGCCTCCCTTCCATTGCTGCAAAGTCTGAATTTGTCTAACAACCGGATTAGTGAAGTTCCGTCCGATCTAAGCGGGATGACCTCGCTCTTTGAATTTGATTTATCATTCAATGACCTGGATACCATCAGTGCTACGCTCATAATTCCATCTAACCTACAAAGGTTGGATCTCAGGAGCAATGTCCTTAGGGAGGCACCGGATCTCACAGGACCAAGCCTGACAGATTATAATGTGGAGGGCAATCGAATTCCTTTTTCCAGCTTGCTAACGTTGACCAATACATCAGGCTTGGGAGGTCAGCACAATAGATATGCATTAACGATTGACAATCTCCTTCCTCAATCGGGAGAAGCGATAACCCTTACAGTTGCGTCTGATAATGCAAACAACACTTTCCAATGGTTTAGGGATGGGGATCCTTTAAGTGGTGAGAATGCTTCCACGCTGAGCATTCCAGTTTTGACCACATCTGATGAGGGAGTATACTACGCGGAAGTGGGAAATTCACTGCTCTCAGGTGTTTTTACATTTTCCGAGCAGTTTGAACTTGAGTTCGGGGTTACCGCCAAGGAGTTCGGTATTTCCGCGACTGCAAGCTCTGCAAGAAATACCAATAAAGGGGCTGCTACTGAAGCCATTGGATTACCAAACTCCTACGGGTTTGATGATGCACGTGGTTGGAAAGCATCTGAATCCGATTCTTTGCCTACACTTACCGTTGAGCTGGCAAATGCCACCACATTTAACACGCTCTGGATGAGTGTAAATGCCACCGGGCGATGGAATTCAACTACATCCTATTCGACCGATGGTATCACATTTACGGAGTTTCCATTGGGTTTTTCTAGCACCTACGGTCCCGGCAACAACTTGCTAAGATGGGATTTCGAAACCATCACCGAAGCTGCACAGTTTGTGCGCGTGGAATTTGATTCTGCACAGTTTGAATTATTTGATATCTCGGTGGATGCGCTTGCGGTTGGCCTCAATAACTTTACCCTCAACAGGCCTCAAAACCTGGCACTAAGCCAACAAATAACAGAAACGATTATCAATATTGCTTGGGAAGGCAGTGGCTTCGGAAATGGTGTCATTGTGGAGAGAGCGATCAACAGCGAGGCTTTCCAGGCAATCGATACCACATTCGTAACCAATTTAGGCTTTGTTGACGAGCCTAACAGCTATTCCGATCGCAATGCCCCAATATCAGATTCCATATTCTATAGGGTACGTGCGTTTGACAGCACTAGCGTTTCTCAGTACTCCAACACACTGGAACTTGTTGTTTGTCCCACTCCAACCGTGTTGAACACCAATAATTATTGGTTTGGGGACGCAGATGCAAATCTTTTTGAAGGGAGCACCAACCCACAGTCGGAGATTGTTGTCACTCAGGTAGATGAGTTGACCTACACAATCTCAGATATAACCGGAGGATGGAATACGTTCCCAACATTTGGTTCTCCTTACTTCCCGATACCAGCAAATGTTACGTTTGAATGTGATGGTGGGATTTCTTTTGTGGAGTTCTTAGGCAATCCTGCAGTCCAATGTGGTGGAGACGCTAATTTTGAACTTCTCGGAGCTTCCTACTTCCCGGGGAATGACTCGCTGGTGTTCAACATCAACTGGCCTACTTGTTCAACCTCTTTTAACTCTTACTTTACGCTAACAAATGTAACGGCTCCCGAGCCAGTCCTACCTGTGCAGCAGCCTGCATTCGTCCGGTCCATTTCGCAGCCTGCTGTCGACCGGATATCGATTACGTGGGAGGATGTCAATGAGGAGGAGGAATACTATTTGATCGAGCGGTCTGTGGATGTTGACAATGCGTTCGTTCTGATAGACTCTGTTGCGCAGATCAATAGGAGCAATGATGATCCAAACAATAACGAAACAGTCATTGGCGAATATATCGATGATGACATCCTAAGTGGAAACACCTTCTTTTACCGATTGATTACTCGAAATGCCTCAGGAGACTCCGACTTTTCGGATACGCTAAGCATAACAAAAACTACGCCCGTCTTCGAGAGGCTTTTAAATGATCCTACCGTAACCGATTTGTCAAACGCCTCCTATTCCGGCTATTGGGCAGACTATGATTTAGACGGTGATGTAGACCTCTATGTGCAAAATTGGGAAAAGGGAAGTGATCCTTTCTTCGTGGCTCCAAACAACTATTTCTATGACAATAATGGAGACGGGTCATTCACTAAGGTGAACAACGGGTTAACAGAAAAACCAACGGAATCAAGAGCGGGCTCATGGGGAGATATGGACAATGACGGTGATCTGGACTATGTGCTTAAGTTGGTAGCCAATGAGATTAATCTTCAGGGAGCACCGCTGCTGCTTTACGAAAACAATGGTGGGAACTTTACGGAGAGGGTATTAGGGGAGCCTAACGCAGGTGGTTTTGATCATGTGGTCCTGGGTGATTTTGATAACGATGGATTGTTGGATATTCTGTCCAATAGCTTTGTTTACTTCAACGAAGGAGGCCTTACGTTCACGGAGACGTCATTTGAAGTACTGTTCCCCGAGAAGACGAGTATTTCTGAACCAAATGCGCATGTTGTAGATGTGGATATGGATAGAGATCTTGATATCTACTTTGGAGGAGATAATGCATCGTACTTATACATCAACAATGGAGACCGAACTTTCACAAGGTCTTCGCAACTCGGCTCTGATGACATTGGGCACCGCGGAGGTGCCTGGGGAGACTTTGACAATGATGGGGATTTTGACTTGTTTATTACGCAGGAGCGTAAGCCGAATATAAATTCCTTCAGGTATTATCGAAACGAAGGTGGCGGTACCTTTACGCTGCTTCTGCCTGCTGATCTTGGGCTGGGTGAGCTTAATTTACGAAGAGGTGCCACCTCCATGGATTACAACAATGATGGCCTCTTGGATTTGCTTTCATATGAGACGTTTGATGGAAATCTGGTGATTCTTGAGAACATTGGCTCGGAACAGTTCCAACGAGTGGTCGATCCATCGTTCACCCCTACGAACTCACTGGTTTCGGCTGTTTCTGTAGCAGACTATGATCAGGATGGTAATCAGGATTTCTTTGTGGCTTCGGGCTTTTTCTCAAATCAATCCAATTACCTTTATCGCAACACGGGAGCAGGTAATAACTACTTGAGAGTAAACCTCGAAGGAACCTTGTCTAACCTTAACGGAATTGGATCAGTCATCAATGTATACGCAGATGGTGTTCCCAATCAGACGCATCAGGTAACATCCTTGAATGGTACCTGGGCTGGAAACGAGATCACGGCACATTTTGGATTGGGTGGGGTAGCAGCTGTAGATTCTGTTGAAGTGTTGTGGCCGTCCGGGGTGAGAACATTCCTCACGGACGTCCCGACAAACCAGACGTTGCAGGTTCTGGAGTTATCGGTACCGATAGTGGAGATAGACTCAATTGTAACGGAGGCGTTCAGGCCGGAGATTACGGGTAGTGTAAATGACGTGACTGCGCTGATAGAGGTGGAGCTGGAAGGCAGCTTTTACAATGCGATCAACAATGCGGACAGCACATGGGTGTTGCCTGGCGGGATAGTAGACAGTTTATTCAACGGAGAGTACGAGGTTATAGCCCGTGCGACCAATGCTGCGGGAGTAGGAGTAGATACGGCGACGTTGGTGATCGACCAGCGTGCACCCTTAGTGACGGTGGATACGTTGGTGACGAACGATCGGAGTCCTGAGCTTACGGGTACGGTGAATCGGGTAGATGCGGTAGTTCGTGTTGAAATCGACAAGGAGTCGTATTTAGCGACCAACAATGGGGATAGCACGTGGACGCTAGCCTCGGGAACCATCGCCCCCCCTTTAGAAGATGGGACCTACGATGTAATTGCTACGGGGATCAACGCGTTTGGAGACTCTACAGACGTGACGACGAATGAACTTAGACTGGACGCGACGCCACCAACGGTCTTTGTAGATAATATTGGAACCTCAATTACCAGTCCTGAACTGACAGGTTTCATTGATGACTTTACTGCCACGTTTAGTGTAAATGTAGAAGGACGAGGAGACTTTGTGCCTGACATTAACCCGGCGGATAGTACATGGTCGATTGCACAAGGGACGATCACCCCTGCGTTCAGCGAGGCGGATAACCCGATCATCATCGTGGCGACAGCAGAAGACTCGTTGTTTAACATGCGCATAGATAGCGGTGAGTTGGTGATCTCCAATACGATCCTTGCACTGGAAGCTTCGAGGGTAACGACGAACTCGTTTAGGGCGAACTGGAGTTCGGTGGTAGATGCGGTGAATTACAACTTGGAGATTGCCAGAGATGATAGCTTTACAGATGTGATCGCCACGATCGATACCCTGTCGACGAGCTATGAGATCGAAGAGGTTGAGTTTGAGACTGCCTACTTCTATCGGGTAACGTTTGATAATGGTGTAGATACGCCGATTACGAGCAATACAATCAGCCTGGAGACACTGATCAAACCGGAGACGGTTGCCGATTTTGATGCACTCCTAGAGATCGAGCAGGCAACGAATGCGACGACGAATTGGGACTTGAGTGTACGTAAGCAGGAATGGAACTTTGTTCAGCTAGGAGAAGAACGAGTGGTGAGCCTGGATCTATCAGACAACACACTGGAAAACACCTTTCCATTGGAACGCTCGCTGACCGAACTGACCGACTTAGATATCTCGGGGAATGAGCTGACGGGGATCGATAGCCTGGCCAAGTTGCGTTCGATTGCAAACCTGGATGTAAGTGACAACTTCTTTGACTTTGGTGACTTAGAACCGCTGAGGAGTATTACTGGTTTGCAGTATGATCCCCAGAAGACCAGATGGGTATTCAATGAGTTCAATGACTCCTCGATGGGAGGCTCGGGAGAGAAATCGGATGGAGATTCGTTGAAGATCACTGTCTTTACAGACACGACACTGTCACTGACGACGAATGGAGCGTTTGATCGGTATAGCTGGTTCAGAGAAGGGTCCGAGGTGACGACAGGTCAAGATTTTGTGTTGACGGACTCGACCTTGCGCATCCAATCGATTGATTACAATAACATGGGTAAGTTCAGCGCGGAGGTCAGCAATGACAGTCTGCCAGATCTTAAGATCCCGGTGGACTCGATGTATGTGTTTGCGATCGCCAATTTTTCCGTTGATGTGAATGGGTCGGATGACGAGCTGATTGAAGAACGAGTAGATGGCTTTTTACTGCTGACCGAACTTAGGGGAGCGGGCTTTGATACCTTATCGAGTGCGTTGAATCAGCCAAGCTCCTTCACGATAGATTCGGTGATTTTGGGCGATTACCTGGTATCGGTTGACTCGGATCGGGAGAAGTACATTCCGACCTACTATGCGAATGCGTTTGAATGGATAAACGCAGACACGGTGATGTTCAGGGCGGATACGGCCTTCCAACTCCGCATCACGAACAACCCGGATTTTGAACCGGAGCCAACGGACATAGGAGAGCTGAGTGTGGTAATCAACGAAGACTTTGGAGATGATGAGAATGCTCGGATAGATGCACGTAGACGCGCAAAGAAGCGGAAGTGTGGGTTGAGGAGACGAAGGACGGGAGGAAGAACGGCCCAGGACGATGACTTCGAGTTGTTTGCGTATGGAGAGACGGATGACAATGGGGAGTTTAAGTTTGGGTTCTTGCCGGAGGGGACGTACCGATTCTTTGTGGAGTACCCGGGTATCCCGTTGGACCCATCGGCGGAGGTAGAGTTTACGGTAGGCGAGCAGGGGATCTCGGATACGGAGTTCTCGTTGGTCGCAGAGGTGACGGAGAATGGTATTGAGACGTCATTGGATCGGGTGCTGGGAGTGATTTTGGAATACTTTAAGGACTTGCGCGTGTATCCTAATCCGGCGAGTGAAGAGGTGAAGGTTGCGTACCGACATTTGAAGGCGAAGAATGTGGCGGCGCGAATGCTGGACTTGAGTGGGAATGAGCTGTGGAAGAAAGACATCCGCAGTGGGTACGATGGCTTTGAGCAGATCGATGTGTCGGAGTACGAGGAGGGGATCTACCTGCTACAGATCTATGACAAAGACAGCCGAAACACCAATGTCATCAGCTACCGGATCATTGTAAGAAGGTAAAAATTCAATAATAGATTAAACATTCAAGGCCCTGATCTAGTAGTTCAGGGCTTTTTTGATAGCATCGTCCAACATCGAATTAGCCAAGAACTGTCGTTCCAGGTCTGAGGCAAAAGGGACAGGAGTATCCAAACTGGCGACACGGATGACAGGTGCGTCAAGTGATTCGAAGCAGTGTTCCGAAATCCAGGCCGCGATCTCCGCACCGATTCCTCCTGTGAGGCAATCTTCATGAAGGACAATTACCTTTCCGGTCTTTTGCACAGCGGTAGCTACTGCCTCCTTGTCCCAGGGGAGTAATGTCCTGAGATCGATGATTTCGATAGAGGCCGTTGTGTTTTCAAGGCACTGCTTTGCCCAATGAACACCCATCCCATAGG
>CAZQJU010000124.1:0-10517 GCA_964593185.1 uncultured Roseivirgaceae bacterium | reverse complement strand
TGATCAAATATTCAAAGATCACTACTGCAAGAAACCCAGCCAATATATGTATCAGTAGGGATTCTAAGAAAAAATTTGCCACCAGGTGTGCGGGTTTCATGCCGATCAACTTCCTTACGCCAATTTCCCGCATTCTTTCTATTGTATTAAAAATGGCACCTATTGTATAGTTTGTAATGGATAGTAATAGGATGATGAGTCCTACGACACCAAGGAAGATCAATAGAACTTCATTGGCAGCAGGTTTTTGGTTGTTGGAAATGTCTTTTGTGAAATGGATGTCGATGACCGGACGAGCATAAAGGTTTTGCCCTTCTGGTAAGTTTGGTAGGCTAATTTTTCTTTGACTACTTTCTAATGCTTTATTAGTCGTAATGTAAGCATAACATGCTGCGTTTTTGCTTAGTGGGTTGTAATTAGCTGTTGGTAATATAAAGGCATCGAAGTGGATGTGCGTATTGAGCTTCAGGTCCTCGAAGACTCCTGCAATTCGGTATTTCGGTGAAGGCAGACCATTGTTCCGTATGGCTTCAAATGTCCAGTTCCAAAGATCCGGGTTTTCGAAATAATCCTCTCCAAAATACTTGATCATCACAGATTTTGAGAGCCAAATACCTACTTTATCATCCTCGTTTGCACGATGTTGTAAGATTTGAATGGGGAAGATGTTGAAAATGGCAGAATCGCTGAAATAGACGTCTTTAAGATGCACCCTGCCATTAGAGCCGTCAGATTTTGGGGTGCTAAAAAAAGCATTTCCTTCTTCTGAGTAGGGGATAAGACGGGTAAGCTTTTGCAATTCTTCGATATTGTTGACCCACGAGCTAACGTGCAGTGAGGAGACCATCGCATCTTTTGTGATCGTACCTTCTTCCGATTCACGGTACATTTCCAGTCGATAAGTAGCAGGAGCGCTAAAGCTTTGGTCAAATCCAAATTCAAAACTGATAAAACTCCAGATCAAAATGCAGATCGCACCTCCCAGTGAAAGACTGAAGATATTCATAGCAGATGTGCTTTTCTTTTTGAGAATGTATCTAACGGAGATGAATAAGAAATTTTTCAGCATGAAACACAATGTTCAAAGACCTTGCCATCTGCCTGTTTGATCAGGAAACAGGAATATACAAGAATTTAAGTGTTCATAAACGATCACAACAACTATGATCATAACGCTCATTAATTTTTAAATGAGGCTAGTCAATCATTCTGCGCCTATTCAATAATCAACTACTCTTTGATTAATTAATGGGCCACAGTTGTATAGATACAATGAGTTACAAATAGCTGAAAATTGTAAATAGGAAAGAATAGCTGATTTAATAAATGTCAGCTTAGCGACAAATATAAGAGTCAATATAACCTCCTCCTGAATTCTGTGTTTTACGATAGATTTAGTTGTTGTGTGGATTAATTCAAACGACCCATACAGGTGTATGTATTAATGACATAGCAAACTGATCCGTGCATTTAGAGGAATTATCTCAAGACAAGGGGCTCGTGGGAAAGGCAACAGAGGTAATTAGTTTATTCTGAGCGATAAAAAGCTATTTTTCAGAATCGCCAATATTTTAACAAAAACAAAATGATTGTATCAAATGGATTTTTTTTCTATTCCATTCCTTGGTTTTTTAAGCAACTGTTGTGTTCTGTGGGAATGGTTTTTTAAACCCAGTAAAGGGATAAAGCTAACTCATCAAAGAAATCAGCAGTTACCAGAAAAATGGATGTTCTCGTTGGAGGGTTTTTCTTCTGATAAATATTATAAATATTGGTATGGTAAAGGTTTTCTTCCAATATTTAAAAATGGATTTAAGGTTAGAACAACTCTTGGATTTATAAATGAAACTTTTCTTGATGTCTTATTTGAGACTTTAATAGGACGAAGCAGTGCTCATATCGAAGCTGCTTATGACTCAAAACATACTGCATCGGGTTTCAATGAACAGACTTTTCAGTGGAGACATTGGCATGATCGCTACACATAGGTGACCAGGTACATGGTTGGCGTACCGTACGTCATTTTCTTTATGACCCTGTAGCCAACTACACCTGTTGATTCATCCAGCACTTAACTGAAGAACATATCTCACTCACTCTCACTCAAAAATGGCTGAAACCCACGGACTCGAAATAGCAATAGTCGGTATGAACTGTCGTTTTCCGCAATCGGAAAATGCCGAGGCATATTGGCAAAACCTTAAAGCAGGAAAGGAGGCCATTACGTTTTTTGAAGATGCCGAACTCCTCGCAGCAGGTGTCACTCAAGAGCAATTGGCCAACCCTTCATATGTGAGGGCGCATGGCTTATTAGAACATAAAGATCGCTTCGATGCCAATCATTTCAATTTCAGAAAAGACGAAGCCCTTCTCATGGATCCTCAAATGCGTATTTTTCACGAGGTACTGTGGGGTGCAATGGAAGACGCAGGAATTCCTGCTTATAAAGAAGAAGGACAGAATATTGGTCTTTACATCGGAGCAGCGAGAAACACAGATTGGCAAATCCATGCAAGGCTTTTGAATAAAGATGGTCGAGTAGATGCCATGACGGCTGAACAGCTCAGTAATATCAACTTCTTAAGTACCAGACTATCTTATTTTCACAATTTTACCGGACCCTCCCAGTTTATAGATACTGCGTGTTCTACGTCATTAACCTGCATACATCAGGCAAGTAGAAGCTTGTTGCTGGGAGATTGTAAAGTGGCCATTGCTGGCGGCATTCGATTGGTGACTCAGCCGCCGGCAGGGTATTCCTACAAAGAGGGAATGGTAAAGTCCAAAGACGGGCACTGTCGGGCTTTTGATGCTCAAGCTTCCGGCACGGTGAGTGGTGAAGGAGTTGGGGTGGTTGTTCTCAAGAAACTAAAAGATGCTATCGCTGATAAGGACAACATTCACGCAGTAATTAAAGGGGTAGCCATTAACAACGATGGTTCCAGAAAGGCGGGTTATGCGGCTCCCAGCGTAAATGGTCAGCTAGAAGTGATCCTCAAAGCACAGAAATGGGCAAAAGTTCCCAAGGAAACTATCGGAATGGTGGAAGCCCATGGCACAGGTACACTACTGGGTGATCCCATAGAAGTTGAAGCGCTAAACCTGGCCTTTGGCAAAAGTCCGAACAGGTACTGTGCCATTGGATCTGTAAAAACCAATATTGGGCATCTGGATGTAGCAGCTGGTATGGCTGGAGTGATTAAATCAATCCTTGCTATTAAAAACGCCCAAATACCCGCTTCAATCAATTTTAAACATCCTAATCCCAAGATACGATTCGAGCAGTCGCCATTTTATGTCAATACGGAATTGAAATCGTGGGAGCAATCTCCACGAAGGGCAGCGGTGAGTTCTTTCGGCATTGGAGGAACCAATGGTCATTTGATTTTGGAAGAGGCACCGGTTGTTGAAGAAAATACGACTAATTCCTCAGCCTACTTACTGAACTTATCTGCAAGTAGTTCAAAAGCCCTTTCCAGGAATATCGAACAGCTTAGGGAGCATCTGGTCAATCACCCCGGGTTGAATTTGGGAGATATTTCTTATACCCTGAATGTTGGAAGAGCAACACTACTTTATCGCAAAAGTCTAGTCATTAAAAATCAGAAAGATGGCATAACTAAGCTGGGTGATCATAACTTTTCTGTTCTTGAATCATTCAAGGGTAAACACAAAATAGCTTTTCTATTTCCAGGTCAGGGTTCGCAAAAATCAAGATTGTTTTCTGAGCTTTATTTAGTTGATACTTACTTCAAAAGCGAAGTAGATAATTGTCTTCAAATCGCAAGTAAGTTTTCAGATCTTGACTTAAAAAGCACGATTCTCCTTGATAGTTCAGGTTTAATCAACCAAACGCGCTATGCACAACCGGCTTTGTTTATATCGGAATATTCACTGGCTCGTTGGCTCATGAATCTAGGAGTGAAGCCAGATGTGATGCTCGGACATAGCCTGGGAGAATACTCAGCAGCCTGCCTCTCCGGAGCTATTTCATTGGAAGAAACTATCAAGATTGTACTTCGTCGTGGAGAATTGATGCAACAGCAGCCTACCGGTGGTATGATGAGTGTCGTTGCGACTCAGGATGAAATACGACTGGATGTACAGGCATTTGATTTGGAATTTGCTGCTGTCAACAATGATAAATCAGTCGTAGTAACGGGCTCGAAAGAACAGCTGATTCAATTCGGTGAAACGATTACTAAAAAGAATCTGGTATTCAAAATACTGGAAACTTCACATGCATTTCATTCCCGTATGATGGATCTGGTTCAATCAGATTTTGAGCAATCGATCGGCGGATGCAGCTTTCATCAACCTGAAATACCCTATATATCAAGCTTTACTGCCGAATACGTTACAAAAAATGTCATTAATGATAAAAGTTATTGGTGGAATCAATTAAGGAAACCAGTTAATTTTCGTCAAGCCTCAAAGACCCTACTCAAGGAAGAATCGCCCATTTTACTTGTAGAAGTAGGACCGGGGCAGGTACTCACTTCTCTGATGCGAGGTAATCAGGAATGGAAGATGGATCAACATCCTATGGCAACGTTTGAGGATCGGAGGGAGCCTGAAAACGGCGATTACCATCACGTTCTGTTTGGTTTAGGCGCAATTTGGCAAAAAGGGATTGACATAGATTGGGACCGGTTTCATGCGCATGCAACTCCCAAATCTCGAAAAGTTTCTTTACCTACCTATGCATTCGAGCTTGATACTTTTCCTGCGGAGGCCAAAATTGAGCAGTATTTCAGTGGGGAAATAGAGCCTACGGTGGCAGAAGTTCCCGTAGTAAATACGTCTCCTTTGGAAGACCAGTCATCCATCCCGCAAGACGCTACGGTTCAAAAGCAACTTATTGAAGCTTGGAGTGATTTTTTCAATTTAGAAAAGGTGGATATCCATATGGATTTTTATGACCTGGGAGGGGATTCTTTGAAGGCTACGACGATGCTTGAACATATCAATCGACGATTTAACGTTAACATGTCATTGTCGGAATTCCTTCAAAATGCGACGATCAGTCAATTAACCAATCAGATTGAAAAATCTTCCAAACAGGATTATATTGAAATACCTACAGCAGAAAAACAACCACATTATCCACTTTCCTTCGCGCAGGAGAGACTTTATTTTCTTTTTCAATTGGCTCCAACTTCTGTAGCCTACAATATGCCTCAGATCATTCCTATATCAGAACATGTAAAGGAAGATCAAATCCGAGAGGTCTTAATTCAATTGGCTAAAAGACATGAAGTGCTTAGGTCTTATTTTGATTTGATCGATGGGGTGCCAAGAAGGATAGTAATAGATGATTATATACCACAATTAGAAGCTATACACTGTAAGAGAGAGGAGTTGGAGGCCATTTGTCAGCAGTTTGTTCAGCCTTTCGATTTACATCAGCTTCCATTGTTCAGATGTGCAAGGGTTATCGTCAACGAATCAGATGTATATATAACAATAGATGTGCATCATATCCTGGCGGATGGGGTTGCTATGCAAATTCTCAACCATGAATTTCAGCAGTTACTTGCGGGTGTATCTCTTGAATCTCCCAGAATTCAATTTAAGGATTTTGTTCTTTGGGAACGGTCTCAGGAAGTTTCAAGTGCCAGTCGTGATTTTTGGGTAAAGGCGCTAGAAGCTCACCTTCCAAAATTGCCATTGCCCACTGATTTTGATCGCCCTGAAAAACAGACCTTCGAAGGAGAGATCGTCACGTTTGAGTTGGACCGCCCTAAGGTAGAATCGATTGCCCACAAAGAAGGAGTAACGCAGTTTACCTTTCTAATCACAGTGTTTTCAGCACTGCTAAGCAAATGGTCCGGTCATTATCAAATGATAATGGGAACCGCAGTAGCAGGTAGATCACATGCTGACCTTGCAGATATAGTAGGCTTGTTCAACAATTTTCTAGCCTTGCCTCAAGAGGTTGATGATACTACAACTTTTACTGAATTACTGCAGCGAAACAAACACTTTTTGTCTGAGGCCTTTACCTATGCCAATTACCCAATCCAGCGACTGGTAAAAGACCTTGGATTAACTGCAGATCTTTCGGAAAACCCGTTGTATAATGTAGTATTCAACTTTCATAATGAAGTAGAGTACAAGCAAACTACCTCCGAAACGAATGCGCTGAAGTTTAATGGAGCCATTGGTAAACAGACCACTACGATTGATCTCAAAGTAGATGTTACGGTCATTGGAAGCAAGCTTAAAGGAGCCTTCCAATACAATCGGTCATTGTATCGTCGAGAAACGATACAAGCGCTTGCCAGAGCCTATCAAGTGTTGGTACAACGAGTTATTGAAAGTCCTGAATCGATCATACATGAAGCATTAGCCCCGATCACCTTTCAAACGTTAGGCTCACCTGAAGTAGAACATTCCAGATCAAATATAAGCGCTTATGTTGCGGCTTCGTTTGTCATCGAACCCGTAAAAGACTATGTGAGTCATTGGTCGCAGCACTTTCATCAGCCGATTGATCTTCAAATTGGAGGCTATAATCAAGTCATTCAAAACCTATTGAACCCGGAAGAAAAACTTCAACAAGCTGATTACGGATTCCTTTTTCAGAAGTGGGATGATTGTTTGTTTAAACAGCAACTGCCACCGGAAAAGTATGAAAAGTATGTTCGAGAAAGCTATCGAAACTTTCGGGGAGCGCTGCTGTCCTATTCGCTCCAGGTTCCCGTTTACGTAACCATATTTCCTGCAGAGGCCATGCCCTTGCTTCCTCCGGCGTTGGTCCAAGAATTGAATGAAGATTTGATTTCCTGCATTGAGCATCTAAAGGATGTAAGACCATTGCACATTTCTGAAAGGCATGAATTCTATCATGTGGACCAGATCACGGACCAGGAACGAAACACTGTAGGTCATATCCCTTTTTCGGATCCATATTTTGCGTTATTAGGATTGTCTATAGTTCGGACAGTAAGTAGTTATCAGTCAGGTTTTAAAGTAATTGCCCTGGATTGTGATAACACACTTTGGGGTGGAATTTGCGGAGAACAGGAAGTGAAAGGCTTGCAGGTAAATGCTGCTCACAAACATCTGCATGAGTTTCTGCTGAGATGTAAGGAAAAGGGTTTCTTACTGGCGCTTTGTAGTAAAAACAATGAGGAAGATGTTTGGGAGGTATTCGATAAGCATCCAGAGTTGGCTTTGACTAAGGACGATTTTGTAGAATGGCGGATCAATTGGCAATCCAAGTCCCAGAATCTACGAGAAATGAGTGCAGCATTGAACCTGGGTATTGATAGTTTTATCTTTTTGGATGATAGTCCGGTGGAATGTCAGGAAGTCATGTCGCATTGTCCTGAAGTGCTGGTCATGCAAGTCCCTCAGGATGATCAGGGGTTAAGTCCTTATTTACCTTTGATTTGGGCTTTTGATGCAGTTAAAAGTACAGAAGAGGATTTACTCCGAACACTACGATATCAGGATGAGAAAAACAGGCAAGCAATTCGTAAGAATTTTAGTGATTTGGATGCATACATTAAGGATCTGGAAGTTGAAGTATTTCTGAGTCCTTTGTTAAAAGATGATCTGCCAAGAATTGCACAGTTGACCCAGCGTACAAACCAGTTTAATCTGGATAAACAGGCCCGAACAGAAGCTGAGTTGTCTGGATTGGTAACCTCAAAAGAAAATCATGGTTTTGTAATTCATGTAGTCGACAAGTTTGGTGATTATGGCGTGACTGGTTTTGTATCGACAAAAGCCCAAGTAGATGCATTGGTAATTGACAGTTTTATGCTTAGTTGTCGAGTATTGGGCAGGGGCGTGGAAAAGGCGGTATTAATCGGCCTGAAGCAACAATTTGCAGGCAAAGACTTCACGCATCTTCTTGCAACACCGAGATATACACCAAAAAACAAACCGTTCATCGATTTCCTACGACAAGAATGGGAAGAGCTTACAGAAAAGGATCAGTTTGTTATTCACCTGAGTCAGTTGCCCGAACAATCAGTACAAGTTAGTGTCAAAATCGGGAGACCTATGGAAAAGGTGGTTAAGTCAGTCCATCATCAGAATGGTCGATGGTCAGTGCCGACAGATGCTGTGGTAGTTCCTGCAACCAAGTCAGAATGGTCGATGGTATTGGTGAATGAAAATCAGTTGGTGCATCAGGTCCAATATGACCTATTAGATCATAACTTGTTGCAACAAGCTGTAAGACAATTACGTGCTGTAGAACCTGCAGCGGATTTAGAGGTTCCATTGCAAGCAAACCCTCTGCAAAAGTCCTTATGGGAAATTTGGTTACAGACGATCGCAATACCAGATCTTGAATTAGGACTTAATGACGACTTTTTTAAGATTGGTGGAGACTCAATGATGGCTGTCACCCTAATTGCCAGAATAAAAAGTAATCTAGGTAAGAGTTTGTTGCTCGATGATATTTTCAAGCACAGAACCATAACTACTCAAGCGGCATTCCTGGAAAAAAATCAGCAGGTATCGATCATAGAAAAAGTTGAAGGTAAAATATTATTTAGGGCTTCCGCAGCGCAACGTAGTTTATATGTTGTGGATCAGGTTTCAGGTGGTGGATTGGCCTACAACATGCCCCAGGTGATGCACTTGAGTGGCTCGCTGGACCGGGAGCGTTTATTGAGTGCTTTTCAGGGACTGGTGGCTCAGCATGAGATTTTACGGACCACTTTTGTGGAATCTGAAGGTCAGCTGTTCCAACGGGTTCATGGGGCGGACTTCATGGAATATGAAGTACTGGAGAAATCAGCACCTTATGACTCATCGATGACCACAGCGTTCATCCGTCCTTTTGATTTGAATGCTGGGCCACTGATCAGGGTCCAGTTACTGGCCTTTTCTTCGGAGGAACATGTGTTGCAACTGGACATGCACCACATCATTTCTGATGGGTATTCACAGGCATTGTTGATCAAAGATTTTATGTCTTTGTATGAAGGCGGTACGTTGGCCGAGAAGCGTTTGGATTATAAAGACTATTCGGAATGGCAGAGTAGTGATAGCTGGAAGTCGACCTACGACGCTTCCCAAAGCTATTGGAAACAAACCCTTGGCGGAGACCTGCCTGTACTTGACCTTCCCCTGGATGCTCCAAGGGGTGGGTCTGGCGGAGGATCGACGGTCTCCTTTTCGGTAAGTCAAGCACAATTCAATCAGCTATCGTCCCTTGGAGCGTCTCATGGCGCTACCCATTTTATGACCCTGCTGAGCGTGCTGTATGTGGTACTGCATAAGCTAAGCGGTCAACGCGACCTGCTGGTAGGAGTGCCGGTTTCTGGTCGTGAACATCCTGATGTAGAAGAGATGGTTGGATTGTTTGTGAACACGCTGGTATTGCGCGGTAAAGTGGGAGCATCTGATCGGTTTATTGACCTGTTGTTACGGGTACGCGACCATGTACTGGCCAGTTTTTCACACCAGAGCTATCCTTACGAATCTTTACTGGAAGATTTGGGTATCCACAGTACTTCAGGCCGCAATGCCTTGTATGATGTACGCTTTGTATACCAGAACTTCGAGCAGGAGGCATTACATCTGTCTGATATCGAGTTGTCATCCTTGCCAGTTTCAAGAGACACCAACAAGTTTGACCTGATGTTGACGGCCCTACCGACGGAAGAGGGACTATTGTTCAATTTGGAGTATGCAACGAGTCTCTTCAATGAAGAGACCATCCACCGCATGGTTGGCTACTATCAGCGGGTCATCGACCTGATCTTATCAACGCCTGCTGTGCCACTGTCGCAATGGGAAATATTATCGGAAGAAGAGAAGACGTGGCTGCTGAGTCAGAAGGGTCCTTCGATATCTGTTGAGGCGGATCAGAATACGATAGATGCGCTATTCCGAAAACAGGTAGTGGAGCATGGTTCAGAGACGGCATTAGTCAGTTCAGGCTTCAATTGGAGTTACGATGCACTAGATAAGCGTGTAGACCAGATCGCGGTTCACCTATCAGGGATTCCTGACCTCACCGATCCGGTGGTGATCTATCAGCCCGCAGGCATGGAGTTGGTGGCCTCCATGTTGGGTGTTTTACGTTCAGGCCATAGCTTTTTACCCCTGGATCCCGATCACCATGCCTCTCGCAATGGTCGGATCTTGACGGAGAGTGGTAGTAAGCTGATGTTGACCGAGGTGGGCTTACCGGAAATACCCTTTGAAGGTAGGAGTGTGGATGTGAAGGAGCTGCTCAAAGAAGCGCCAGATGAGCGATATACAGGTCAAGGTTCAAAACCGCAAGACGAGGCATATGTGATCTACACCTCAGGTAGCACAGGATTACCGAAGGGAGTATCAATTGGCCAGTCGAATGTGGTGAACTATGTGCACTGGTTCCGGTCGTTTTTAGGATTGGATCACGGAGATGGTACGGTATTGACCTCATCACATGCATATGACCTGGGTTATAGTAGTTTGTTTCCGGTGCTGTTGAGTGGGGGTACCTTACACCTGATCGATTCGGAGATGTACCGTTCACCGGCGGACCTGCTGGGCTACATTGA